>JAYRQZ010000160.1:0-4372 GCA_041910355.1 Candidatus Woesebacteria bacterium
AAATGGCGCAAAATGATGTTAATTTGAGCAAAGGGGGGAGTGGCTGATAAAAGTACGATGGCAGAAAGTGAAAAAATTAATAATAGAGATAAACGTTTAATTTCAATCTTTTTAGGTTGAGACAGAAGATAAATAAATCCTAAAAAAACAAAAAAGCTTATCGCATAACCACAAACAAGGATATATTGATTGGCAAAATAGGTTACCCAAGGTGCCATAAACAATCCTTCAGTGTCAGGAAAATCGGTATAATAACCACGCAAAATGGCAAAGTCGTTTAAATAACCCCGAGCTTGATTCCGGGAAAAACTATCGTCGTTACTCATAAAATTACCAATACCGTTTACAGTACTTCCTAAATTGGTTTTGAGAAAATAAATTTGAGGTAGAAGCCAAAAAGAATTAATAAAAAAGAGCATTAGAGCGATAGAACTATAGAACTTTAAATGGGAAAATTTTTTGAAAATAATAAAATGACTAAACAGGATAATAAAAACACAAATTAGATAGACTATAAATAAAGTTTGAACATAGAAACTAGGGATAGCTAATAAATTGACGATGAATAGTTTTTTAAGAGATGTTTTTTGGTCAAGATAATTCCAAAGAGTAAAAATTAACCAAGGGAAAAAGCCCCAAAAAGTAGAAAAGGTTTCCAGCGGTGCCCAAAAATATTGAATAGTGCCAAAATTGAGTAGATAAAAAAGAGAGCTTAAAAAAGCAATATGCGGCCCAAATTTAAAGGTTTTTTTGATACCAAAATAAATACCGAAAGTTCCTAAAAATAGCATAGCGAAATGCCATAAATAACGGACAAGAGATTGGGGGAGAATTAAAGTAAAAGGCAAAATAATTAGTTGACGGATAAGATCAGTGGCGTGACCCATACCACCTACCAAACCAAGACCCTGATATTCCTGCCAGACAGCAAATAAAGATCGTTTTAAGTTCATCCAAATATTTAATTCAGGCATGAGATTGTCCCAGCCGGTAAGAAAGGTTTTGGGGGCGTAATTGGTTAGGCAAACGATGCTTATAATAATTGTCAGTAGAATGGGGAACAATAGTGGTGAATGAAATATTTTTTTCACTAGATTAATTTGGCTAATAATCGGCCACCAATTTTTTTAATAATTTTTCTGGCAGTAATGGAAGTTATAGTAAGGACTCTTTTAAATTCTATAAAATTGTGAGTTCTGTCAATAATGAGACGAGGAAGTAGATAGGGATTAACTGATTTGTCTAAGGTGCCATCGTCAGTAGTAACAGCTAATTGATATCCGGCCTGTTTGACAGTGTTGACTATATGGGCGGTATATCTGCCTTTGGGGTAGGCGAAATATTTAATGGGGATTTTGAATTTAGATTCTAATATTTTTTTAGAGTCAATAATCTCTGATGAGGTATCAGCAGATGATAAACGCCAATAGTCTTGATGTTGACTGCCATGAGATCCAATTTCCCAACTGTCTTTAATTAATGATTGGATGTCAGAATCGGTTAACAATTTTAGATGATTATCAGTTTCCTGATGATCTATGTTATGGTTATCGGATAGTAAAAAAAGAGTGGGCCGAATATTTTTTGATTTTAGAAAATCTTTGATTTGTAAAATACTTTGGTAGCCGTCATCAAAAGTTAGGACAAAAGAAGGTGCGGTAGTATCTAATATTTTTTCCAGAGTTGTCGGTTGATATAAGGTAAGCAAATATTCAATTTGCTGTTTGAAATTGGTTATGGTGACGTTATAATCCCAACTTTTATCGCCAATAGAGTGATAACAGAGAATGATAGACTTGGGGGGAAGTGGAGAAATAAAATATGCCAGTTGATAGAGCCGACTGCGAATCCAGAAAATAAAAGTTCTAATCATTAAATTAGTATACGAAAAAGTAGCCGGTTATGCTTTGATGTTGGCAGGGGAAAGGAAAGCCAGTTTTAGTTTTAGTTGACTGACTCCACGAAGCAGATACCAAAGTTGGTAGATAGCTGAAGCAGGGAGAATGGCGATGGCAATTATTTGAGCAAAATTCAAAAACCAAGCTTTGGCAGATGGCTGAAAACCATTATTAACAGCATTGATCCGGCTTTGGAGGGTCAAATAAAAAGTTTTTTTGGGATTGAGATGAGACAAACTGTTACTAATTTGACGATAAAAATAAAGGTTATCGGCTAAATTAGCAAACTGGCCGTATTGGCTTAGATTAAAAAATAAGTCGATTTCTTCGGCACTGGTTTTGTTGGCTTTATACCACACGAAGTTTTTGGGTAGCAGGGACCGATTAATCATCATTGAACCTTGCTGAACCGGGACTGCCCAAAAAAGCATATCCAGAAGGGCTTGATGAGAGGCTTGAGGAAATGTTTTATATCCTAAAGTTTGGCCGTTATTATCAATAATAGTACATTGGCCGCCGATAAGAATGATTTTGGGATGGTTTTGCAAAAATTTGATTTGTTTTGAAAGACGATTTGACGAAGAAACATCATCACTGTCCATTCTGGCTATAAATTTTCCTTTGGTTTTGGAAATGGCGATATTGGCAGTCAGACTAACGCCTAAATTTATGGGATTGCGAAAACTTTTAATTCTTTTATCTTTTTTGGCATAAGACTTGACGATTTTCCAGGAATTGTCGGTAGAGGCATCGTCGACTATGATAAATTCAAAGTTGGTGTAGGTTTGATTAAGAATACTTTCGATAGCATCGACTAAGAAAACCCCCGGGTTGTACACAGGCATAATGACAGATATCAATGGTTTACTATCTTTAATATTGTTCATAAATGAAAAAGATCCACCTTTGAAGAGTGGATCTTTTGCTTGTTAAATTGCGTTTCATCCTTTTGGAATCATCAGAGCCGACGTACATCGGCTTACGCTGCTTGCAAAACTAATTTCTCTTTTTTTCCTCTACACCGAGGGGCTTATGGTAAGCCCCTCGGCATATTAGAAGGTTGGCGCCTATTCGGGCTTAATTGGGTCGATCGTTTCGAGACCGGTGAAGTACTGGTCCATAACGGGACGGAGGTCCGCGGTAACCTTGTGCTGGTCGAGGCTGTGCTTGATATCAAGGTTGCCGTTAAGGCTTTCCTTGATGATGCGAAGCAGATCTGCTGCAGCAAAGGACTCTGCGCCTGGGTACCAGTCTACAAGACCACCGTTGCGGAGGCTGAAAAGGTAGCGACCGGGTTTTAAGGTCATAGTCACGCCCTCTTCGTAGCGAACTGTGCCCTGAGACAGACCGCCGGTTTCAATCCGGGCAAAAAATCCTTCAGGTACGCATAGTTCGACATCTACCCAGGTCGTTTCGACGGCTGTCAACTCAGCATCGGTTAACGTTTCGTTCCAGGCCTTACCCGGGACGACCACCTTGCGGGTGGTGAATGTAACCCGTTCGCCCAATTCGCCATTGAGGTATTCACCTTGTTCGCTGGTCTTGCCGTTGAGTGTGGCTTTGACACTGGCGCTGGTGCATTTTTGCGCGGCGGGTTCGGACTGGGCGGGCTTTTCGGCGACTTCGTCTTCGGTGGCCGGCTTTTCTGCGGCTGGTGCCTGAGCGGCGGGTGCGGGCTCAGCAACGGTGTTGCATTCAAATTGACCGTTGTTGTATGACTTCACACCGCGATCGCCGCAGGCGAGTGCAGCGTCAGCCACAGTAGGCTTTGCGCCGCAGGCGGACAGGCTGGCGAGCAAAATTGCTGCCAGGACGAACAGATACAGTTTCTTCATTGGGAGCTCCTTTCAGGCTCAAAAAAAATTTTTCCCCGGATCCGGTGGGGTTTGAAAAACGATTTAGAATTTGCTATTGATTGGTAGCAATACCATTCTAAATACCAAGAATGATATTCAGGATGGTATCGCTACCTATGGATCCTAAAGAAAATCTGTTCGCCACGAACACACATTTTTTGAGAAATAGTTTTGCAAGTTGTTAAAGAACTTACTTTACCTATAGCTTGTCAAAACGCGTTGTTTTGAGAGCCTTTGGTAAGGTTTTGGCAATAATTGCCAAAGATAAGGGAATGGTGTATTCCCTTATCTTTAGTAATTATTTCCAAGTTGACTTATAACCTTTGTCGGCCATGCATATAAGATAGATTTCTTTTTGTGGAGCCGAGGTTTTGACATTTTCGATTGGATTGGTGTATTCGTAAATGCCACTGGTTTTAAAACAGCCATCAATAGCGTTATTTTTGATAGTAAGATTTGATAAATAAAAAACTCCGGTAATGATAATCAAACCTAATACTAATTTAACGATACTGTTGTTCATAATAATTTGGTTTACAACCAAAGGAGAGACGGAGTAAGAAAGCTTTAGAGGAGCCACCTACCCCGAGAGTCTCTCCTCTGGCTATAAGCTAGAGG
>JAYRQZ010000161.1:0-2539 GCA_041910355.1 Candidatus Woesebacteria bacterium
AAACGATCCTCGCCCCGGACCGATCATCCTTTCAGGTTTAATATAGTTTAAACACCTTCCTTAATCACTGTTAATATTTAGTAGATACTATAATAAAAAACAACGAGAACAATGGACTTATCAGATTACGGACTACAAAAACCGAGCAGAAAAAAATTAAAAAAAATTAAAAAATACCTTACCCCGAATGAGGAAGTTTTGTATTTTAGCGGTATCAGCCAAAGGTACTTATATATACAAATAGCTTTTTGGCTTCCAATAGCCTTTCTATTAATTGGCTTGCCAAAGCTGCTTAAAGTTCTTAGAAAGAATCACGAAATTAGTTATGCGATTACTGATCGCAGGTTTATCATTATCGAGGGATTATTTTCTAAAAAAATAACATCCGCTCCAATTAACAGAGTTACGCACGTAACCCTTGAGCAATCTTTTTTAGAAAGGTTTATATACAACTCCGGCGACCTGGATATTGTTACTGCGGGTTACGACAAGCATGCAATAGTTATGGAAAAAGTCGCTGATCCAATCAAACTCAAAGTATTATATGAAGAACTCTCACACAACCCTATTTCCAAAAATAAATCCGAAAAATACAAAAAAACAACTCCTATTCCCAAACTGAAACCTCGCTAGTTTATTTGACCAGTGGTATAAAGTTTTCCGGGTTAATATTCACGTTTTGATCATAAATTTCTACATGAACGTGAGGACCACTTGTTCTTCCAGTCAACCCCACTTCACCGACAATATCACCAGTTCTGACCTTATCACCAACTTTTACCTTAGTATTGGCTAGATGGGCATATCTCGCAACCAAATCATGTCCGTGGTCAATTATTACTGAGATACCATAACCGCCTTGTTCCCATCCAGCATGAATGACCTCACCTGCGGTAACAGGGTGAACAGGGGAGTATATTTCAGTTGCGTAGTCAATACCGTTATGACCTCGGAAATAACCTTGGCTCTTGTATCCCGATACCGGTAACACAAAATCTTCATCCCAAGATTCCCAACCTATTGCGTTAGAAATCTGACCAAAATCATGATTTTTTTCACTCGTTGCGATAATTGTCTCAATCGTTTCTTGTTTTTTAGTTTGACTGTGGTCTACAGAGATAAGTGCAAAAACCAACACAAAAACCAGTAATATCATGCTGTATTTTGCAGTCCTCAATTTATACTTGAATTGCATAAATCTTCTATAACTAGCAAAAACCACGTTAACAAACCCCATAATAATTATGAGAAATAAATGTCTAATTAATTTCGCGATCCTTAAGCCGAACGAAGTAAAGGGGAGTGATTTGAAGCCCTGGAAAGCCTTCCAGCTTTCGCAAGGCAAAGATAAATGAGGTTTTTTAGGCCTTTTATTTGTTATTTTTTTCATAATAAAACCTCCCTTAAATGGAGATTTAAGTGACCTATAATATCATATTTTTAACAAAAAGTCAATTCTAAGACTGACAAAAATCCTTATTTTTAGGTAAAATCATCGCTAAGTTTCCATGCGATACAAAATTAATTTCAGTTTTTTACTATTACCGTTTTTTTTACTAACGACTGGATGTAATTCAGTTTCGGGCAGCAAATCATCACTTCAGATTACGAGTGATCCTCAGGCTAAGATAATTATTAACGGAACCGATTTTGGTCAAACTCCTTTTTTTTCTGACCAACTGGACCCAAATCAAACATACCAAATCAAACTGCAGTCCAACTCTGGCGCTTATTCAGAAGAATTACGGCTATTGCCAAACACATTAACCGTAATTAATCGACAACTTTCTTCAGTAGAACAAAAAACACAAGGTGAAACTATTAATCTTATTAATGGGAAGAACGGTTTAAGGGTTATTACTTTACCAGCAGGAGCGCACGTTTTTGTTGACGGCGACTTTAAAGGCAATAGCCCCTTAAGTGTTGACAA
The DNA here is from genome assembly GCA_041910355.1 of Candidatus Woesebacteria bacterium. GTDB lineage: Bacteria > Patescibacteriota > Microgenomatia > UBA12405 > UBA12405 > JAYRQZ01. The sequence continues at coordinate 1,931 of JAYRQZ010000161.1, forward strand.
TCTATCGTTAGGTGATCATCGGATTTCTATCAAAAAAGATGGTTTTATTGAACGGTCTGTTCGGGTGCATATCCAGCAGAATTACACTGTTGTAGCTAATTTTCAGCTTTCGATAATTGATGAATTAAAAAAAATAGAATTACCAAAAATTATTATTAAAGATAGCCCTACAGGGTTTTTAAGAGTCAGACTTAATCCCGATATTAACTCTCCTGAAATATCTCAAGTCCAACCAGGACAACAGTTCGAGGTCTTGGATTTAAACAATAATTTTGTTCAAATCAAAATAGATGAACTCACTGTTGGTTGGGTTTCCAGCGAATACGTCCAAGGTCTTTAAACTGCATAAATTATGGCTAATAAGGTTAGTATCCAGAGTATGACGGTAATTAAAATAGGCTTATCTGACAAAATTACTCTCTCAGGTGATTCTCCCTCCCTTTTTTCGTAAATAATGTATAGATATCTCATCACTCCATAAATAACAAAAGGAATGGTGATCATTAACCATTTTGAAGTATTAGTAAGCGTTTCCGGCAAATAGTTGCCCAAAAAAAGCAAAGTCGCCTTTGCTTCACCAGAAACCGGTGGTTGTAAAAAAGTAAACAT
>JAYRQZ010000162.1:0-13071 GCA_041910355.1 Candidatus Woesebacteria bacterium
AGTTTCAAACAAATTATTGCTAGTTTATTAACCGACAAAACTGTACATTTAACCAATATACCCGACATATCTGACGTTCATATTACCCAAAGTATTGCCACCAGCCTTGGAGCCAAAATAATTCATACCGGAATGCACAGTTTGGAAATTCAAACTAATAAACTCAAAAATTTTGTTGTTCCTCATGGTACTGGTGAAAAGTCACGTTCATCATTTATGTTTGCTGCACCGTTATTAGCCAGATTAGGTCGAGCCACAATACCTGTTCCTGGCGGTGATAAATTGGGAAGTCGACCTTTAGACCGATTATTTGAATGTTACCGATTAATGAACATTAAGATAGATGAATCTGACAATAAAATAAACTTCTCTACTACCGGTCTTAAAGCTGTTGATTTCGAATTTGTCAAACCATCACATACAGTAACTGAAGTGGTTCTCATGACCTGCGCGTTGTCCCAAGGTAAAAGTACAATTAAAAACGCTGCCTTAGAGCCGGAAATTGATGATTTAATTTATATGTTAAACAGTATGGGTGCCAAAATTTCTCGCGATTCTTCAAATCCCAAAACAATTTACATTACCGGTGTTTCGTCATTAAAGGGCACTAGCCATCAGGTGATTGCAGATCGCAACGAATCAGTAACATTTGCCTGCGCAGCTTTAAGTACTAAAGGGTCAATTAATATTTTAAGAATCGATCCCAACATAATCGAGACTTTCCTAAAAACAATCGAAATAATGGGGGCGGAAGTAGATCGTGGCCGTGACGAAGTTACTATTACATGGGTTAAACCCCTAAAAGCGATAAATATTGAAACCGAGCCTGAACCAGGTTTTATGACTGATTGGCAGGCTCTTTTTAGTTTAGTATTATCACAAGCAGTCGGTTGCAGTTCAGTTATTGAAAGAGTTTTTCCTTCCCGTTTCCAACATATAGCCACTTTAAATCAGATGGGTGTCAAAACAAATTATTTTAATCCGGTAATCAAAGATCCTGCCAGTTATTATCATTTTAATCCGGAATCAGACAAATCGGAATATTTCCACGGTGTAAAAATATACGGCCCAAGTAAATTAAAACCAATTAATCTTGAAGTAGCTGATTTACGCGCCGGTGCTACTGCCACCTTAGCTGCCCTTACCGCCAATGGAAAATCAATAATTAATGGTGTTGAATTTATTGAAAGAGGCTATGAAAAACTCGCTGACCGCCTTCTTTCCCTTGGTGCAGATATCGAATATATAAAAACATAGTATGAATGAAATTCTTAAGCCAAAAATATTCATAGTACCATGCAGTGGCATTGGTAAAAGCTATGGTTCTGTCAGTCGAGAGGCGGGTTATATTCTTACCGAGGAACTACGATCTGATAGCTCACAATTAATACCATTGTCTTTGTTGGTGTTGCGTGAACCAGGAGTCATAGAAGCCATTGCTTCAGCACCGGTTATTACCATTGACGGTTGTAAGCTAGCCTGCGCCACCAAAATGGTTATCGAAAGCAATGGTAATCCAACTAGCATTGCTGTTTTGGACGTATACCGCAAACATCGACACTTAAAACCTCAGGGGATCGCCGAGTTGAATCAGGACGGCAAAAAACTGGCAAATGTTCTGGCAGAAGAGATGGCTGAAATAGTAGATAGATTTTCTGCAGGAGATAGCAATGGTTGAATTAACACCAAAAAAAGTTGGTATCGTTGCTTGTTCGGGTGAGGAGCTGGCTGAAGGTACGGTAACCCGTTTAGCCACTTTGAGAGTATTGGAACAACTGCGTCCAAATGAAACCGTAACCATCTGTTTACCACTTTTTCTGGCCGGTGGTGAAGGTGATCGTGCATTTGCTCGTTATTATCCTACCATTGCCGTAGATGGTTGCGAAAAACAATGCGCCGCAAAGGCTACGGAAATATATTCCGGCAAACCTAGTGCAACACTTATGGTAAGTGAATTTGTACAGGAAAATGGTCTAAATAAACCCATGGGCAGTCGTCACTTGAACGATAATGGGTTACAGGTTGTTGAAAAAATTTCCTATCACATAGCAGATGTCGTAGATAGATTATTAGATGCTCCGTCAAATCGCCGTACTGAAGAACCAAAGCAGACCACCTGTTCTTGTGGTTCAGGTATTCCTGTTCAAGAGATCCAAATTGATGGTAGTCCGGTTACTCTTTTGGCTTTACCACTTATTTTCACAAAATTACACTCTGATGGTAAAACACCAACCGAAGATAATCTGACAGAGCTGTTTGAATTAATTAGGATATATAATCCTATTCCCAATGGCTCTGAAGAAGCATATAAATCCGCCCTATTAGCTGAATATAAATTATTTTGCATGTCAAAATAATTTTCATATCAGATTTAGCCATGGATATTTTGAAAGGGGGTACGAAAAAACTGTTACGAGTATACACAAAAATTCGAACGTATTTTCAAAATGAACTCTCGCCCCGCCTCGCCGCGGGTGGGGGCGCGGCGAAAAAAGCGGGGCTCGATTGAAAATTATTTTTGCGCGCGCGATTTTAAGAATTCTTGGAAACATTTAGATATAATCAATACATGAAGTTGACCTCAAATCTCATCAAATATTACCTTTGGCAATTCATTTCTGGTTTCTATTTTATATACACTCTCCAAGCACTGTATTTATTAAGTAAAGGCATTACACCGACACAATTAGCGTTATTTGCCAGTGTCACGGCCATTTCCTCAACTGCTCTTGAGATTCCCACCGGATTTATTGCAGACAAATTTTCTCGAAAATTATCCGTGTCACTCGGATTCTTTTGTAGTGGCTTAGCATATCTCGGTTTTATTTTTATTACGAACTTTTACGGTTTACTTTTAATTTCATTTTTATTAGGACTCGCGGAATCACTTAAAAGTGGTGCCGAAGAATCTTTAATCTATGATGATTTAAAATCATTGAACCAAGAATCAGATTATTTAAAAGTCACATCAAGGGGGACAACTATCGGCACAATATCGGGAGCAGTCGCCACATTTCTAGGCCCAATACTTTTTGTAATTCACGCAACTATTCCATTTGTTCTGAGCTCAATAACTCACTTATTGCTCGGAGTATTAATTCTTAGTTTCTCTGAGACCAGAAATTCATCCGAAGTTAAGGAAGAAGTAAAAGTTATGGGTGGAATAATGGCAATCTTAAAAAATAAATATGTTCGCCTGATTGTTTTAATGGACACAACTTTGCTAATTTTTGTAAATATTTATTATCAGGTTTTATTCTTTCCAAAGATTAATGGTTTGGGTTTAAGTGTTCAGTATTTGGGAACTTTAGATGTAATTAACATTATTCTGATGTCAGGAATGTTTATAATTTTGCCACGGTTGGTATTAAAGAATGAGAAAAACAATTTAGTACTTTACACTATGTTACCGGTATTATTTTTCATTTTGTTTGGACTTAGTAACAAGCTAATACCAGCCTTAATTTTTGGGGTAGTTTTTGATTTAGTTTGGTCAGCCAGAAAACACATATTGCCGACAATTACCAACCGACATTTCAATTCCAGCGACCGTGCGTTAAGTATTTCCAGCATGAGCTTTATTAGCAATCTTGGAGCTGCGATATTTGTCCCAATTGCTCTAATCATGTTTAATGTAAGTTATTATTATACCTTAATACCGGCAATCTTTATTGTATTTCTACTTTATATTTACCCCAAGAGCCAAAACTCATAAGATTTTTGCATTTCGACCCGGCAGTTTTGTTCATCTGAACACAGGGATAAAGAGACTAATTCACACTGTGGTTTGTTGGTGATTTATTTTGGAAGGTGACTAAAGTAGAGATAGTACCACACGAGATAATCCATTTGATAAAAAGTTGTGAACCGTCTACCTCAAAATTAGGGACAAAGAAACTCAATAAGGCCAAAAAAGGTGGATATAATAACAATCCAACAAAACAACCGCCGACGAACCATTCCCCTCGTATTTTTAACCAATCAAAATATTTCATTGAGTAAATATTATCACTAAAACAAATAATTAATTAGAAAGACCAAGAAGTTTAGCAACTACTGGAACTGTCAAGCCAAATTCGGCAGCAGTAGTAAAAATGACTTTTAATAGACCTGTGATATCGGTAGTTGTTCTGAGGAGGGATTTCAGTTTATCTAAAAAACTTTTCTCTTCCGGTTTGATATTGGGATTTTTTAACGATTCACCTAGGGAATCATAAATATCAAGCATAATTGTTTGGTACTGAGATTGTGACTGTGATTGATTAACCGAAATTGAAGTTTGTGGGCCGATTTTTACTGTTTGTGGAGAGATAAGGGAATATTCAGCGAGTAGTCTAGCGATTAATGCTCCAAGTTTACTTCTGTATTCTCTTAATACAACATAACCATCATTACCAAGACGAGGAATATACTCATCGTAGTTGACCCCAGTCATTTCATTTAGTCTTGCAATAATGGATTTAATTTGGGGAATACATTCAGCTCCGTCGATAGAATGTCGTGAACCGATTGGATCTAATTGATCAAGTACACCCTGAAGCTCTTGATATATTACCTGAACCTTAGTTGTATCCATATCGGTATTATATCTAAAGTTAATAAACATTGTTAATGAGTCCAAAAAATTTTTGCGTTTCGAGCCGACAGTTTTGTTCAATCGAGCCCCGCTTTTTTCGCCGCGCCCCCACCCGCGGCGAGGCGGGGCGAGAGTTCATTTTGAAAATACGTTCGAATTTTTGTGTATACTCGTAACAGTTTTTGCAAATCACAAGATTTTGCAGTGGCGCAGGCCACGCCCGCACCGTTGGCCAGCGCCAAGAATCCGTCATTTTGAAATTTTGGGCGTACAATAAAAAGTAGTTAGGAGAAACGCAAAAATTTTTATGAAGTACATTGCTTACTGTCGTAAATCTACTGATGAACCTGATCGTCAAATATTATCAATCGAAGCTCAAATTGCCGAAGTTAAAGAATTCGCCACAAGAGAAAATCTCGAAATAATTGAATATATTGTAGAAAGCAAAACCGCCAAAGTTCCCGGACGACCAGAGTTTAATCGAATAATTAAACTACTCGAAGCTAACAAAGCTCAAGGGATTATCGCTTGGCACCCGGACAGACTAGCAAGAAACTCGATTGATGGGGGCCAAATTATCTATCTTCTCGATACTGGCAAACTCTTAGATCTCAAATTTCCATCGTTTTGGTTCGACAATACGCCCCAAGGTAAATTTATGCTAAATATTGCCTTTGGACAATCCAAATATTACGTTGATAATTTATCCGAAAATGTTAAGCGAGGAAACCGACAGAAAATCAGGCGAGGCGAGTGGCCAAACAAAGCGCCAATAGGCTATCTAAATTATCACCCAATTAATCAAACCAAAACGATTATTGTGGATAACAAAAAAGCTAAGTTTATTATTAAAGCTTTTAAGATGTTTGCCACTGGTGGTTTTACTTTTGTTGAAATCAGAGATTTTCTCGCTCAAAACAAAATATTTGGCATTAAGTCTGGTAATAAAATTCATCTCGATACCATCAAACGGATTTTAACCAATCCTTTTTACTATGGAGTTTTAAAATATAAGGGCGAATTCTTTACTGGAGTTCACAAACCTCTTATCACCAAGAAACTTTTTGATAAAGTCCAGACTGTCATTAATCACAAATGTAAAAACTACCAGAAGAATAAAACTGATTTTCATTTCTTAGGACTAGCCACTTGCGGTGAGTGTGGCTCATCAATTACCGCCGAAAAACATCGTAAGCACTACAAGCGAAGAAATATTAATGTTGACTATTACTACTATCGTTGTTCCAAAAAGAAAACGCCTTGCCATCAGTCATATTTAGAATCATCAATATTTGAAAATCAGTTAAGAAATAGTATTTATCGCGCTTCGCTTTCACCCTTCGCCGCCAAAAAGTTTCTTGAATGGGCAAAGAACGATAGTAAAAAGGATTTACATAGTATTCAAAATCAGGTTGACACCTTTACTTCGGCAATTTTAGAAATTAACTCCAAATTGGATCGGTTACTTGATGGCTATGTTGATAAAACTATCGAAGCAAATGATTACCAGCGAAAGAAAAACGAATTAATTCAAAAGAAAGTAGAACTTGAAGAAAAAATCACAGAAATTAACAATTATGGTTCGAGCTGGCTCGAACCATTTAAGGAATTTGTAGAAAGTGCGCTAACAGCGCACAAAATCGCGCACGCAAAAAATAATTGTGCCGATCTTCTGATCGGCGCCAAAACTGTCGGCTCGAACTACTTTTTATTGAATAAAACCTTAACGCCCAAATATCAAAATGCCGGATTCTTGGCGCTGGCCAACGGTGCGGGCGTGGCCTGCGCCACTGCAAAATCTTGTGATTTGCAAAAACTGTTACCCCACATGGATTCGAACCACAATTACTACGTTCAGAGCGTAGTGTCCTACCATTAGACGATGGGGTAGAATTAAGCATATTTTATCCTATTTAAAAGCTTAAATGGTAAAATAATCCAATGCAAACATTCAATGAACTCTGCGATGAGTTAAAATTAACTCCAATTCAAAAATCAAAAATTGAAAATTATATTAGCCTGTTAGTAGTAGAACTTCTGGAAAGTATCAAACAGGACAATCTTCAAAATTTTGATGAAACTATAAATTCGATTGCTTCGCCAGACAACACCAAAGAATAATAGTTTTAATTATACAATGTCGGTGTAATAGTTTCATTATTGTCAATGAAACTATGAACTTCGGTCCAATTATCTTCTCCAGCTCTGGGAATCAAAATATACTGACGATCGATCGATACACTTTCAGTCAAAACATTATTATCGGATAACGAAATAAAATCGATTTTACTATTACTAATTACATCAGCAAGTGATATCAGTTGTCCCATTCTGTCAATATTTATATCAGTTATTAAATTGCCGCTTAATGTATTAATAAAGGGAATTATTTTAGGGATAAAACCGATACTGATAATTTTATTTTTAATAGCCATAATTACCTGTTTTTGTCTAAATGATCGGTTAAAATCGCCACCGTCTTCAATTGAATGTCGCGATCGGCTGTATTTTAAGGCCGTTAGCCCATCCATATGCAATATTCCTTTTTGAAAATTTAATACTTCGTAACGGCAGGAAAATTCTTTTTCTAACCTTTCTCCCGACAATGTGGCACTGATTGCAGCAACTTCATCTTCAGTTTTTCCGCAGTTATCATTTATATTTATTTCAATCGGATACATTGGATCGGTAAACGATTTTAAATTTGTCACCTCAACTCCTCCGAGTATGTCGATTAATTTAATAAATCCGTTAAAATTTAAGGCTACAAAATAATCTATATCAAATCCGACTACTTTAGATACAATATATTTTGCCATTTCACCACCACCGGCTTTTCCGGTAAATTCTGCTCTTTTGTTTGGGTAATTTATATTATCACTTCCGATTGCATAAGCAGCATTAATTTTAAAATTTTTTATATCATCGCCATTAACAGGTAATGGCACCCAAATATCTCTTGGAATCGATACAAGTTTTATCAGATTATTCTTAGGCTCAATTTTAGCTACTAACATTGTATCTGTTAACAATCCTCCTTCATGTTTACCACCACCATAACCTAAAACTAAAATCGAAAAAGATGCGAGTGGATCCGTTGTCGGAATGGCTGTTGGTTTTATAACCGTATCGTTGGTATTATTACTTGTTTTAACAACTACTAACCGGTTTAAATTAAATATTAAATAAACAAATATACTTATTCCGAATATCAACAAAATAATTAAAACAACCAATAAACGATTTTTCGTCATATTTATATATATTTTTTTACACTTTCCATTATTGTATCATCGCCATGACCAGGCAAAACTATAGTATTTGTTGGTAGTTTTAATAGTTTATCGATGCTTTTAATCATATCTATTTTTGACGAGTATTGATGTCTGGTTTCTCCGGTTTCTCCGTTGGCAAATATAACATCTCCGGTAAATAACAAATTAGTATCCTTTATATAAAAACAAACGCTCCCCGGCGTGTGTCCGGGTGTATTGTAAATAAAAATTTTGGATTTTCCAAAATCAATATAATTATTGCGATAAAATAAAACCTTTCTTAGAGATAAAAAAGTTTTGTTTTTTAAAAAATAGTGTGTTGTTTTTTCCGTTCTTTTTAATAAGAATTCGTCATTATTATTTAAATAAATTGGTATGTTGTAAATTAATTGAATTTCGCCTGCACCCAACAAGTGATCAAAATGTCCGTGTGTTAACAAAATAGCTTTTGGGTTTAGTTTTAATTCATTTATTCTTTGGCTTATTTCTGTACCGTCGTCTCCGGGGTCAATAATATATGCCATACCGGTATCAGTCCATATCAAATAACAGTTTGTTTTTAGTTCTCCAACAACTAATTTTTCATATTTAATCATTCTCTCAAGTATAATACTGTATGATTCCTAAACATCCAAATAATCTTCCTACTGTTAGGCTTTTTATTGGTGGCTTACCTTATCGATACACCGAAGGTGAATTATTATCCCTATTCGCACCTTTCGGTAGAATAATTTCACTAAAAATTATGCACAATCAATGGGGTAAAAGTCGGGGTATGGGTTATGTTGAATTTGATAATATCGATTCAGCTACTCAAGCCAAAAAAGAGCTTCATAATTTTCGTGTCGATGAAAGTCGGACGATAATTGTTGATTACGCCAAACCTGATCCGTTCAAAACACCTGAAGGGCAACAAAGACATCAGCGGGCAATTGAAGCCAAAGAAAAACGTTTCGCCCGGTTTCATAAAAATGCTCAATCAGCACCAACTAATAAATTTAAAAAGACAAAACCAACCTTTGGTACTGTCAGGCAATCAATTTATGATCAGCGCACTCATCATTCCCGAGTCGGATCTAAATTTGCCACAAAAACACGACAATTAAACAAACATAAATAATGGATTTCAAAACACTTATTAACACCCGTTGTGTAATCGGGTTATCACCTATGGACGGTTATACTGATGAGGCGATGCGGTTAGTACAAACTAAAATTGCCAAACCCGATGTTTTGTTTACTGAATTTGTTAGTGCCGAGGGTATTAGTCGGGGTGGAATAAAACTTTACGATACCCTATTATATTCAAACGAAGAAAGACCAATAATTGGCCAATTGTTTGGCAAAGATCCGGAATCTTTTTATAAGTCAGCAATTATTTTATGTCATTTAGGCTTTGATGGTATCGACATCAATATGGGTTGCCCGGCTAAAACTGTAGTACAGCATGGTTCGGGTGCGGCTTTAATTTCAAATCCTGACCTTGCTATTGAATTAATACGAGCAGTTAAACGGGGTGTTAATGATTGGTATGAAAAAAAAGTAACAATTAACGATTTAAATTTAAATACTAAAACAAAAAAAATAATTGAACGAAACTTAAAATATTCCAGCTATCTGGCTAATACTCAAATTAAACCAACAATATCGGTTAAAACCCGTCTCGGGATTGATATATCTGTAATAAAATTGTGGATTCCAAAATTATTAAGTGAAAATCTTGACTTTATAACTATTCATGGTCGAACATTAAAGCAGGGATATTCCGGAAAAGCAGATTGGAAAGAAATTGAAAATGTGGTCAAAATAGCAAAAAGTACCGGCACTTTGGTGTGGGGCAATGGTGATATTTCTTCCAAACAGCAGGGAATTGAATATTGTCAAAAATATAACCTTAATGGTGTTCTAATTGGCCGGGCTGCATTGGGTAATCCCTGGGTGTTTGCCGATTTAAAACCCAATCTTCCGGATAAGTTTAATACTATGATAATGCATGCTCACTATTTTGAAAAATTATATCCAAACCGATTATTTGATCACTTACGTAAAAATTTCTTACTTTATACATCCGGCCACCCGCGAGCCAGACAATTAAGACAAAAAATTGTTCGACTTTCAAATATCCAACAACTTTATGCCCTTGAAGGTGACTTTGTCAGCTGATAAAGTAATACGGTATGGCTACAACAAATAATCAGGCAACCAATTTAATTAACATCGAATCGTTAATAAATAGTCATGATAATCGGCTTGAAACACTTTCTAAAGAAATGAAAACCCACAAAGCCATGTTAACTGATTTATTAAATAATGACGATGAATATTCTAAAGCAACCGAAGAAGCAACCAAATTAAATAAAATTAAACTTATCGCCAAACAAAAAGCACTCAAAAAATCATCTGCTGCATCTTTGGTTGAAAAAATTAAAGATTGTCAATCGCAAATAAAAGAATTACGGGTTGCGCTTTCAGATTATTTGTCCCAATATGTTAATTTGTCAGGATCTAATCAAATTGAAGGTGCAGATGGTGTAATTCGTCAAATTGTTTATTCAGCCAAACTAGTCAAAAAATTAGATTAAACAAATATGCTGGGTGTTAATGCTACGATAGATAACTTTAAATCTGAAGTTTTAGAATATAAAGGTACTGTATTAGTTGATTTCGGAGCGTCTTGGTGTGGTCCTTGCCAAATGCTGACTCCCATTCTTGAGGAAATAAAAAACGAACTAAAAAATAATCTTAAAATTGTTACTATAGACGTTGATTCCCAAACAAAACTTGCATCCGATTATAATGTAGATAGTATTCCCACGGTAATAATATTTTGCAACGGTCAAATAAAACAGGTTTTAATTGGTTTTCGTCAAAAACAGGATTATTTGTCGGCAATTAAAAAATAACAGTATTACCCGACAAAGTGGTAAAATAATCCCATGTTAATTGATGAAGTTAGTATCACCATCAAGGGTGGTAACGGAGGGCGGGGGATGGTCCATTTTTACGCTGATCATTGGCGTCCTAAGGGTGGCCCTGATGGGGGTAATGGCGGAGATGGTGGATCAGTCTATTTCCGGGCAGTATCAGATATTAGTAAATTACATCAATTTCGTCATCAAAAATATTTTTCGGCAAAAGACGGTTATCCGGGCGGTAAAAACCAAAGAACTGGCCACAATGGCGACGATCTTTTCCTCGATATACCAGTCGGTTCCGTTGTTACTTATGATAATGGTTCACAAATAGAATTATCAAAAGTTGGTGAAACAGTTTTAATTGCCAAGGGCGGGCGTGGTGGTTATGGTAATTATCATTATCGGTCCTCCACTAATCAAACTCCCAAAGAATTTCAATCGGGGCAAATCACTAATCCAAAAAATATATTTATAAATTTAAAATTAATTGCTGATATTGGTTTAATTGGGTTACCCAACGCGGGCAAAACCAGTATTCTTAACGAACTAACCACAGCTAGTGCAAAAGTAGCCAACTATCCCTTTACTACACTCGAGCCCAATTTGGGTGTAACTAAGGGAAATAAAATCATCGCCGATATCCCCGGACTTATTGAGGGTGCATCGCAAGGTAAGGGGCTGGGATATAAATTTTTAAAACATATTGAAAGAACAAGACTTCTGGTTCATTGTGTTGCCTCTGATTCAATTAATCCCCTAAAAGACTATCAAACTATTCGTCAGGAATTAAAAAATTACAGTGCTAAATTATTTCAAAAACCCGAAGTAATTATATTGACAAAAACCGACTTGATAGATAAGGCTACCCTAGCCAAAATGTGTAAAATACTTACTTCGGCTATACCAGTATCAATAATTGATCCAGTTAGTTTAAAAAATCTTGCAGATTTATTAACTATAACATTAGCAAAATCAGAGTCGGAAAATTAAACTAAAGCCTTTTTTACTTTCTCCCAGTCCTTTTTTAAATAATCTGAAATCTTCACTGCCCCGGTTTTAGTAGCTAAAAAATCAGTTTTAAATTCAGTTACCACATCTTCGACTACTTTATAGTATTTTTCTTTATTGATTTCGTTACCGGCTGTTTTTAATGCTGCCACTTTACCAACAACAGTATTTTTTACTTTATTATATTTTTCGACTGCTTCTTCAGTGGTCTTGCCATATACATCTTTTACTCTTTTGGCGGTTTCGTCAGTTTCAGTCTTAATACTTTTCGAAATTCTTGCAGCTAATTTAACTATATCCTTCCTTGTCTCCTGACCTGATTTTGGAGCCAATAATAAACCTCCGACTGCACCGGCAACAGCACCTAATAAACCGGCCAAGAAAAATTTACCATTATTTTTAGACATAAAATTTAAAAATTAATAATTTATTCAGTCTAATTTAATTTGAAAATTCTGTCAATCCTTTTTCCATCCAATGCCGGTCAGTTTTAACTTCCAGGTCTAAATATATTTGGTTTCCTGACATTAATTCTAATTCTTTTCTGGCATTATATCCAATTTCTTTAATTTTTTTACCTTGTTGACCAATTATTATTTTTTTATACCTTTCGTTATTTGTAAATATAAATGCTTTTACATAAATTAATTTACTTTTCTTTTTTATTTCTTCAACAACGACGTTTATCGAATATGGTATTTCTTCTCTTAAAAATAAGTATGTTTTTTCTCTGATTATTTCTTCAACAAATTCTTTGGAATTCATTCCAATAATGGGTTTATTAATCGACATCATTAATTCCGTCTCACGTTTTATTTCTTTGTCAACTTTACTTGGCAATAGATCAAATATAATATTTATCAGTCCCTTAACATGCTTATTTTTAAGAGCACTAACACTAATCACTTTATCAAATTCGTCTTCTAAATAATTATATTCGGCCAAATGATCTTTGCTACCAATTGCTTTATCAATTTTGTTATAAACTAATATTTTTTTGGCGTTAGCTTTTCTGACCAGTCCCAAAACTTTATTTTCTTCTTCACTCTTTGGTCGGGAAATATCTACCATGCAAATAATTACATCTTTACCATTAATTACTTTTGGAGTTTCATTATTGACAGATTTTGAAACCAGATCCACCACTTTATTGATAATTCCCGGAGTATCTACAAATATAATTTTACCTTTATCGTCACTATAAAGAACCTGCGAACTTTTTCTTGTTGTTTGGGGCAGGGGAGAAGTAATAGCTACTTTTTGATTTACCAGAGCATTTAACAATGTCGATTTACCG
>JAYRQZ010000163.1:0-1735 GCA_041910355.1 Candidatus Woesebacteria bacterium
ATATCAATCTTTAATGAAGATATTTCTAAGCGATCGGGTTAAAGCTGAAACATTAATTAAATGATTTTAGGAATTGATCCGGGACTGGAAAATACAGGATGGGCGGTAATAGAAACTAGAAACGAGAAACTAGAAACTAGATTGGTGGAGTGTGGGGTGATAAAGACAAGTATCAAAGATAGCAGTGCTAAGAGGTTGGGAAAGATATATAAGGAATTAGAAGACATTGTTAAGAAATACAATGTTAAAGCTATGGCAATTGAAACACTTTTTTTTGCCAAAAATGTAAAATCGGCATCAAAAGTATCGGAAGCAATTGGAGTCATCAAAGTTTGTGGCCGGATAAATGGGTTGGAAGTAACGGAATATACTCCATTACAGGTAAAAATGGCATTGGTAGGTTATGGCCGGGCAGAGAAGGAACAGGTAGAGGAAATGGTCAGAGCGGAGCTGGGTTTAACTGAACCAATTGTCCCTAGTCATGCGTCGGATGCGGTGGCAGTGGCGTTGACTCATGGGTTTATGATGAAGATTGAGGATTGATTTATTATTATTTGAATCGTATATCAATTTCTTTCATCTCAGTTTTCCACTCAGGCTGACTGGTCATTCGGGTAGTATCCCAATTTTCAGGTAATAGATTGTGTTTGGCCCAGCTGGCATAGGAGTAAAATTTATCTAATTTGAATCTATTGACAAGATTGATACTGACAATATCGGTTTGATTTATTAGATTGCTTAAGTTCCAAATAAGGGGAGCGACGCCCTGTTTTAAGTTACAAACAGGTATCCGTCTAAAAGGAACTTTTTTCATAATATCTTTATTATCGTTTTGGATTACTTGGTAGGTTTTAATATTGTCAACACTGTTATTGCCAGTGACCTTGACAATGACTCCATTGGCTTGGTCAATGTAGTATTTACCTTTGATTATTAATATGGCGTGAGTCATGGGCCCGGGCAGGCCATATTCCATTTCGCCGATATCGTAACCGGCTTTCTCCAGAGTACGAGCTAAGACAAGAGTACCTAGAGCACAGTCGGTTCTCCCTACTTCAATGGCAGTTGATGGCCAACAGTCTCTTTGATCGTTTTTAGCTGTACTATGGTTGTTTTGGGTATACATAAAAGTGCAAACTCGGTTAAAATAATTTTCGTCTGTTTCTGTCTTTTCTTTTGAGATTGGTATGGAATACTTATCGATATAGGCATCTAAAGAGGGAACGAGACGGTTGTAAATTATTTCAGCTTTTCGTAAAAAATTGTTTGTTTTTGGTATATTTAAAATTGTATTTTTGGTGCAGGATAATTTAGGCCAAACTGTTTGGATAGACTTAGAGTCGGTGTTTGACATTCAAATTATTTTACACTAACCGACTGTTGACGATATTAGTTAAATTAGCTAAAATAGCTAATGATGACAACTGTAACGGCAACTTATGCCAAAAATAATTTTGGGGAATTGATGAACACGGTAATTACCAAAAGAATAAAAGTGACTGTAAATAGGGGTAATAAACCAGCGGTGGTAATTTCACCGGCATATAATGATTATGAATTAAATTTGACTGACGAAGAATTGGATGGGATAGAAGCGGGAATGAAAGAGTTTAGGAAATCATTTAATATGGGATTTTGAGTAATGAAAATTTTTCTTGATTCGTGCATAATCATTGCAAAATTAAGAGAAAGAACATTATTGGATCAAAAGAATGAATATTGGATAAACGCTACA
>JAYRQZ010000164.1:0-5462 GCA_041910355.1 Candidatus Woesebacteria bacterium
GTGCCAGATAAAATAAAGAACACCGACGATAAAAAAAATGGAGATTATGTTTGAAATAACCGAATTGACATAAGCTTTGGGAGCTGTAGAAGGAGTACAATCTTTGAGAACCGGATTGCAAATAACAGCCAGAGCAGGCTTTGCCTGGGTAACCAGTAATTGGCAAACAGTAATCAGTAAAATGTATATTTTTTTCATATTTTATAAACCCATAGAGGTAAAAATGGCATTTAGGTCAAGGGCGTTTTTGATGCCAAGCAGAGAGGCAAGAAAGGAACCAAGTCCGACCGCGACAACAACAATGGTTAATCCAAGCGCACCTTCGGTTAGTCGTTTACGGGAAGTTTTGATTTTATCCTGGTCGCCATTTGAACTAATAAAAGCGTATCCTGCCAATATAATTTGAACTGTAAAAAAGATAACAGCAATGATAGTTAATAGACCGAAAAACTGGCCAATGATTTTTTCCAGAGCAGTAGTGCCATCGGTGCCCGGATCGACGCCCGGACCAGTAAGTTTTGGCATGGTAATATCGGCGAGAAGTTTAATTGGGACCATAGATGACGGGATTTAAAATTTTAATGCCAGTAAATCGTTCAACGACTGAAGCGATAACAAAAGCGGAAGCAATGATAACCATTCCAACTATGCTTTGCCAAATTTTAGTCCAAGCTAAGGAGGTTTTTTTGGGATCACCGTTGGCTGAAATGTAGCCATAACCGGCCAAAATTAATTGAACAATCATGAATATTCCGGCAATGGTACCAACCAGTTTAAGAACATTACTTAAAAAAGCAAAAAGACCTTGACCTTGAGAGCTAGGATATTTGGGTAGGGGGTTGGGAATGGGACCAATGACATTTTGAGCATGGACAGTTAGGGGTGAAAGGAGAGAATAAAGAACAAGAGATAAAGAAAATTTTGAAGTATTCATTATAAATTTGGATTTAATATGTTTATACCAGTAATAACTTCAATTATTTGAACGATGAAATAGGCCAAAAGGACAACGGCAAAACCAAGTAGGGCGCTGGTAACAACAGCTCGGCCTTGGGCAGTTTTTTTGGAATCATCGCTTCCTGCACCAATTATATAGGTTAATCCACCAAAAACCAAGAGGACGAGAAGAATAACTCCAACCAAAGTAAGGGAATTTTTGAGAATAACTGACAGAAAAGAACCGATGGTAGGAAAAGTGGCAGAAATTGTTTTGCCCGGTTTGAGGGGGGGGGTCGATAGCCACTTGAGCTAGAAGTCGATTCATATTGAAAATTATACAATGGTAAACAAATAAGGGAAATAGGGAATTAGCCGTCAAAAACTTGCGTATTTAAGGCAATGGGGTGATATAATACGCCGTAAAATAATTAAAAATTACGAATTACGAATTACGAATTTATCCCTAAAATATGCGTAAAATGGTTTTTTTATGTTTTTTGTTAGTGATAGTAATAACTCTTGGTAATAAAGAGGTGTTGGCAGTAACTGGCAGACAATTAACACCAATAATTACAAAGGAGACCAGTAACCCAACAACAATACCAACTTTGGTGAAAATTAAAGATAATATTACTGAAACTGTTGAGGGAGAGGGTGGTTATCGGTTGGAGTCGGTGTTTGAAAAAAAACCGACCGGAAGATGGAATGGTATTAATAGTATAAGAAAAATAGAGGAGATGGCGATTGAAAGAGGGGTGGCAGCAAACACGGTAGTTTTATTGTTGCTTTTGCCTTTGGTGGCAACTTTGGTATCGCTACTACATTATTTTGTAGGTTTGTCGGGATACGGAATATTTATGCCGACAATGATAGCGGTGGCATTGCTGGCTACCGGTATTGCCGGGGGGTTAACATTGTTTGCCTTGATATTGGCCATATCGCTTATGAGTAATATGCTTTTAAGACGATTAAAGTTACATTTTTGGCCAGCCAGATCGATTAATTTGATGTTTATATCAATGGGGACATTTGGATTGATGGTGGCATCGACTTATTTACCAGTATTGGATATCAGAAGAATATCGATATTCCCGATTTTGTTTATGATAATGTTGGCGGAGGAGTTTGTCAGAACCCAATTGGTCAAAAGTAAAAGTGAAGCTAAGAAATTGATGTTAGGCACCTTGGTTTTGGCAATATTGGGGGCGGCGACAATGAATGTTCGAGCAATCCAAGAAACGGTATTGTTAAATCCGGAGATAAGTTTGGTGCTGGGGTTGGTGATTAATTTGATGGTAGGTAGCTATACTGGAATAAGGTTGTTGGAAATAAAAAGATTTAAGAAAGCAATACGAAGAAAATAACCAATAACCAAATTCCAATAACCAAACAATTTATAATAACCAATTATTAAAATTACAAAAGAAAATAATGTTTGGAATAAATTTAAAACAATACCGGCAGTTTTTGACAAAAAATGAGCGGAATAAGGTTTATTTGAGGAAAAATAGTGCTGAAGGTAGAGCGGTGGCTGATAGCAAATATAAAACAAAAAAAATATTGGATAAGGCGGGATTAGGGGTGCCGAAATTAATCAAACGATTTAAAACCAACACGGGAGTGGAAGATTATAATTGGTCGGAACTTGAAGGAAATTTTGTGATTAAACCGGTATCAGGGTACGGAGGAGAAGGAATAATAATAGTGAGAAAGAAAATTTCTAATGACAAATTTCAAATGTCTAATGCTAAATGGCAGATAATGGACGGAAAAATAATAGAATCAGCTGATTTGAAGTTGCACTGTCGGGAGATATTGGCGGGGAAGTATAGTTTGCACGGGATGCCGGATACGGTTTTAGTGGAAGAAAGAATTAAAATTCATCCAATGTTTTTGTCTCTGACAAAAGCTGGAACTCCTGATATTAGAGTAATTGTGTTTAATAAAATTCCAGTAATGGCAATGCTTAGAATCCCGACAGAAAAAAGTGGCGGTAAGGCGAATTTGCAACAGGGGGCAATTGGATTGGGAATTGATTTGGCTACCGGAATTACTACTTATGGCATAGAAGGAAAGGGAGAAGAAATAAAAAAAATATTTGATCGGGGCAAGAAAAAGATGATTAAGGTAAACGGAATTCGGATTCCTCAATGGAGAGAGGTAATGGAAATTGCGGTCAATTGCCAAAAAGCGGTGTCGGGATTGGGATTTTTGGGGGTAGATGTAGTGTTGGATAAAGACAAGGGTCCGGTTGTGCTAGAAATAAATGCCAGACCGGGATTGTCAATCCAAATATGTAATAAAGCCGGCTTGAAGGTGCGAATGGAAAAAGTGGAAGACATAGAGGTAAAAAGCGTTGATCATTCGGTGACACTAGCCAAATATTTGTTTGGTGAAAGTTTTTTTGAAAAAGTAGAACAAAAAGAGAAAATAAAAACAGTGCAACCACTGGAAATAATCAAAATGAAAGTACCAAAAGGGTTTAAGCCGGATTTGCAAAAAAGTCCAGTACTGAAACAGGGAAAGCACCGAGTGGTGGAGGTTAGAGCTAAAATTGATACCGGAGCGTTTAGAAGTTCGATGGACAGAACACTGGCGATAAAATTGGGATTATTGGAGGATAGTCGAGTATTGTATTATCGGCATTATCGATCAAGCTTGGGGAGACATAAGGATAGGCCGGTGGTGGGGATTACTTTCTGGTTAAATGGTAAAAAAGTGATAACGGCGGTCAATGTGGCAGATAGGAGTAAATTGAGAACAAAATTTTTGTTGGGAAGGAAAGATTTGGAAGGATTTTTGATTAGTGCCAACAAGTATTAAGTATTATGTATTAAGTATTACGTATAAGATGAATAATAAAACAAATAACAAAACGAATATTGCGGTGTTTTTTGGAGGGAAGATCAGCCAACATTTGATGTTAATCAGAAAGGCAGCGAAGAAGTTGGGAATAGGTTTGGATTTGATTTCATACAACAGGGTGTGTTTTGATACAACAGAAAATAAGGTAAAAATTAGGGGAAATTTGGGTAAATGGGGTAGTAGTGAAGAATGGATAGATATTAATAGTTACAACGTATTGTTTTTTAGAACTACAGGGAAACATTGGGAAGAAGTAGACCTCATTATTAACCATTTATCATTGAATCATTTATCATTGAAAGAACCGATTGTGGTTGACCCGATTGTTAAATCAGGCAAACCATCGATGGCTTGCAAGGCTTATCAAATGTTGGCTTTGAAAAAAGCGGGAATAGAGGTGCCAAAAACGATATATGGAAGTTTGTGGTATTTACATGATTACATGAAAAAAATAAAATCTACCCCTAACCCCTCCTTTGACGAAAGGAGGGGAGCGACTTTTTCATTTCCAATAATAATAAAAGGGTCAGGGGGGGATAGGGGGACGAGAGTATATAAGGCAGATAATTTGGAAGGATTGGAAAAATTAGTACGAAATTTGAGAAAGTCGGAAACGGAAGAGGGAAAAAGATATATGTTGCAGGAATATATCCCAAATGAGGGAGATTATAGAGTTTTAGTGTTGGGTAGTAAGGTGTTGGGGGTGATGAAAAGAAGTTCACAAAACACAGCAGAGTTTAGAAATAATTATTCGGCCGGAGGAGTGGTTGAAGTAGCTGATTTGCCAGAAGAAATAAAGAAATTGGCGGTAAGGGCGGCGGAGGTGTGTGGATTGTGGGTGGCGGGAGTAGATGTGATGGAAAGAAATGAGCAAAGAGCAACGATAAACGATAAAGGAATGAGTAGTGATCCAAAGGATTATGTGATTTTAGAAGTAAATAAGGGACCGCAGTTTAAAGGATTTATGAAGGCGACAGGCATAAATGTACCAGAAGAAATAGTTAAATTTTTAGTAAATTTATCGCGATAAACTCTTGTTACCATTTTTTCAAAATAGTCAATGTGTCGCCACGTTGAAAAATTTTGAAAAAAGATAACTTCGATTTATCGCTTTATTGTTTATTTATTATAAATAGTATGAATAAAAAAATAATCACCTTTACCATGTCATTGAAGCAAAGCCAGTTTGAGGTTGACCGACTGGAAGCTGAGGCAAATAAACTCGGAGTAGAAGTAAATAGGTCCCTTTACCGAGAAATTACGTTTGATTTGAAAAACGAAGGATCAAGGGTGTTTATTAGAGGTGAGGAAATCAATGAAAACAACAGCTTGGGAATGTGGTTTAGGGTGGCAGGAACAAAAAGTGGAAAATACACTGAAGGGAGAAATCTGGCGATTAGAATTTTGGGAGACAAAGTTTTTTGCGCCAATCATGTCGGTTATTTGACATGGCCGAGGATGGGGAAAATAGCTCAACATGGGGTATTTTTGGAAAATGATATTCCGGTAGTACCGACAAGAATTTATTATACAAAAGATTCGGTTGAGAACGAACAATTGGTCGATAAAATGGGTAAATGGAATTATCCGGTGATTGCCAAGCATGAAAAAGGTTATCAGGGAAAATCAGTTCGAAAATTTGATAGTTGGGAAGAAGA
>JAYRQZ010000165.1:0-12182 GCA_041910355.1 Candidatus Woesebacteria bacterium
ATTGTTAATTTAGGCGAATTAATTTTGTCAAACAATCAATCCTATACCTGGTTGGTCAGCCACAACAATGATGGAACCATTAATCTGTCTAGTTACTACACCGGTAATAGTTTAGAATTATGTGTTGATAACAGTTTTAACGGTTCTCTAAAGGTTGATTATTTCTATTATCAAAATCCTGATTATCGGGTTAAACGTTTAGGCTATGATATTGCTACTGCCAAGATTAACGGCTATCAACTGATTACTCCTACTGCTTCTTCTTGTGGTAGTGTTGCTGATATGAAATCAGTCACATTAACTACTGTTCCTCTTGGCAGTGGAGAAGTACCTCTACTTTTAGCTGTTAAACCAATCGGTGGATCAACCAAGATAGCCATAGTTGGTAACAATACCTTTCCCACCCAGGCAGAAGAAATCAGATCAACCGGTACTGCCGGTGATATCTCTGGCGGTACTAATGCTAAAGTAAACCGTAACGTTCAGGTTGTCAATAAATATTTTGTTCCACCATTTATGTTAGATGCAGTTACTGCTGGTGGTGATGTGAATACGAATTAGACTATAATTGACTAGTTGGTTTTAAATTATTATCATCAATTATGAATTTTCTCTGTCGATTTTATCGATTAAAAAATCACAAATATTTATTCTATTTATTTCTTTTAACTTTTTATTTTTTAAAAATTCCCTCCAGTTTACTGGCTGTATCAATTTCTTCATCCCCGATAGCCAATTTTCCCCAAACTAATGGCGTAGTCAAAACAATGTCCTTAAGCGAAGACGGGATAACTTTATATGTTGGCGGCAGTTTTACTACTATTGGTGGTCAAAACAGAAACAATTTGGCAGCGATAAATACTGAAACTAATGAAGTAACTGATTGGAATCCTAGTGCCAATAACACTGTCTACACAATCACTGTTTCCGGATCGGATATTTTTGTTGGTGGAGAGTTTTCCGAAGTTGGAGGAACTGCCAGAAGTGAATTTGCCAAAATAGACGTTAATGGAAGTCTAGATGAAAATTGCAACCCCAATATTTATTTTTATGAAGATAGCGTTCCGGCAACAGTTTATTCAATCAAAGCTGATGGAGATTTTATATATATTGGCGGTCATTTCAATCGTATCGGTGGTAGTGATCAGTTCAAGTATTTAGCTCGGTTAAATAATAATACCAATTGTACTCTTGATGAATCCTGGAATTTGTATCCAAACAACACTGTTTATGCACTCGATACACATGGTGATTATTTGTATGCCGGAGGTGGTTTTACAACAATCGGTATCGGTGATTCGCAGGTCAACCGAAGTGAATTTGCCAAAATCAGCACCATTAATGGCAGTGTCGACAATGACTGCAACCCTAATTTTTATAATCAACAGGCAGAAACGGTTTATACAATAAAAACTACTAACGATTATATTTATGTTGGTGGCGATTTTATTAAAGTTGGAGGCTCTGAAGGTACGCCTCGGAGTGGTTTGGCCCGTCTCAACAACCTTTCCAGTTGTTCACTTGACAATTCCTGGAATCCATCTCCGAATGGTCCTGTTTACACTATCGCCGCATCGGGTTCTTATATATATGTCGGTGGTGATTTTAATACAATTGGCGGTCAGTCAAATAGCGAATTTGCCAAGTTAGATAGCTCTGGTATTGCCGAACCTTACTGGAATCCAGGTATAAATAGCGTATCTCCCGGTACTGTTTATTCCACCGTTATCACATCAAACCATTTATATATTGGTGGTGAATTTAATTCAGTTAGTGGCCAGGCTTTGATCGATCTGGTTGCATTCGCCGTCGATTCGGCCAATACTGCCGGTGATGTCTTGATAAATAAAATTTCACCTCTTGGAACAACCGAATGGATAGAATTATTTAATGCCACCAATTCTCCAATAGATTTAACAAATTGGTCAATCTATAATGCTGATACCGAAACGACATTTCCAATTAATACTGGCACAATTCCCAAAAACGGTTTATTGACAATTAATTTTGATACAGATGACGGATTTTTAGATGATCTTTCTGCTGCTATCAAACTTTTAAGTCCTTATTCGACCATAATCGATTCGGTAAATTATGGAGCAGACGATATTCCGACTCTTGCAGATAATAATACGATTATTTATCGCCAGTCTGTTGGCAGTACTGCTTGGACAACTGCGGAAACCATTCCTAAAGGTTGGTTCACCTCAAACGATGCTCCTGCCACTTCTACTATTGATGCCGGTTTGGGATCGTCCGGAGTAGAGACTAATTTTGGCGAACTAACTGACCACACCCGGGCAACTGATCTCTATTTTGAAAAAACCGGATTTGGCAGGATTCAATTTGCATCAACTCTTAATTTAACTGATTCTGATGTGGTTACCTGGTTACAGAACTTAGGTTCCAAATTAGATCTGTCAACTCAAAATCGAATAGGTCTGGATACAGATACAGTCAGAGATTTAATCAGTACTCAAGCCACCTTGACTATGTACAACGTTACTTTAACCAACCCCAAAATTCTGGTTGATAATGCTGAAGACACTGATAATGTAGTTTCTAATTTAGTTTATGACCGGACCGCCCATACCCTGACTTTTACTGCAGCTCACTTTACTACTTTCGAAGCGGTTGAAAATAATTCTGGTTCCACCCCATCATCATCTTCTCCACTACTAAATCAAACCCCAGCCTGTGGTGATCTAAAACCATTATTTATCCCCGATTTATTTCAAATTAACACCACCAAAACAACAGCCAAACTATTCTTTACCCCATTGCCTGATACCAATCAATACTACATTAGCTTTTCAACCAAACCAACAGCTCTGGAACATGGTACCTTGGTAACTTTGTCCCGTGAAGGTGTCCAAAACTTTACCGTTAATTTACTCAAGCCCAATACCACCTATTACTTCAAAGTCCGAGGACAAAACGGCTGTCAACCGGGGGAGTGGAGTAAAGTAATGAAGATTAAAACCAATAATCAGAAATATTATAAATACAATTTATTTAAACATCGTTAATTAAAATTTCGTTTCGCAATTATTACTTTGGTAAATCGTTTATATATAACTAGGTTATAATTTATGTATACTGACACTAGAATACCAAAACAGTCATACGAAATAATCCACCAAAATGGTTTTGATATTGTAGTTAACAATACTATTGAACCTGATTTTTCTTTCCAAGCAAGAACTATATCATTGTTGTTTGTTCAAAAACCCGATTTTCTATCAACTTGGTACAGATATAATGGTGGGGAGTTTTCTTCGGAAATTTATTTCGATCAAGTGGATAATCCGAATTTTGTTTTCAAAAAAAGATGGATAACTTAAGGAAGTAATTTATTAAATTATTCAATAAAAAGACCTTCAGGTAGTGAAACAAAAAGGGAAGATTATTCCTTAAATTCATTGGTTAATGAAATTAGTTTATCTCCATTAATTAAAAAACTAATTTCAAATAATAACATTCAAGCAAGAATTAAAAATTTAGGATTTCTGGGTGGACTAGTTTTTGTTGAACCGTTAGCAGGTATAATCGATCGTAGTAATGGAGGGAAATTTATGCTTTATCAATTTGTTAAAGGTGTAAGAACTAGTAGTATCAAAGACATTTCAGGTTTAGATGAAATTCTTACTTTAATATCTCGCCAGATGCTAGACAATGGTATTAGACCTGCTGATTTTAACTCTAGACAAATGTTATGCGGCGAAACTGATGGATATAAAACTTTGTATATATTGGACATTGAAGGTTTCTACAGAATTAACCGATAAAATATATTTTCTAATTTCACTTGTTAACATCTTCAACGATAGTTTAAATTAAAAACTTAATAATAATTCAAAATCATTATGATCTAAACAATATATATAGTAAAATGTTATATTCACCAAATGTTACCAAAACTAGAGCGTCAAACCAGGTCGTTTGAGTTACTACATTATGGTGGATATGATATTGTCGTAAATATAGTGAGAAAAATTTGCTTCCAAAAATTATGGCATCAGCAATTGCGGTTATAGGTACAATTGTCCTTTTTGCTAATACAATAACTTGTCTATGTTGACAAATCAAGATCAATTAACGTATTATCCACTCAAATGCTAAAAAAAATATTTTACATACTCCCCATCATATTTCTTACTTTTTCTTTCATTACTTCCCGTTTCAGCAATCCAGATAATTACCATCTTATCAGCAAAAACAGTCAATCAGTTTTAGCCATAGGTGAATCAATTTTTCCCACACCCACTTCTACTGGTGTAACCTTGCCACCACCTACTCCAACTCCCGATTTAACGGCACCTACAGTTGTTATCACCAATCCTTTAAATAATAGCATTGTTCCCAAAGGTACCGTGGTGACTATCAATGCAACCGCAATAGATAATGTTGCAGTTGCCAAAGTCCAATTTTTTATAAGTAATAGTTTGTATTGTACCGACACTACTTCGCCTTATACCTGTAACTGGGGTGTACCGAGAAAAAATATGAAACACACTATTACCGCTAAGGCGTTTGATATCAACAACAATACTAGCTCGACCAGCATTCAAGTGACTTCAAGGTAAACTCCCGATTTAAGTAATAATATAAAATATTTGCATAAATTCGGCAGTATTTCGTTAACGATTCAGAAAAACTTGACAAGATTAAGAGAAAGTGTAATAATAACACTATTATAATATTTAACACAAATTATGACCGAAACAATATATAAAAATCCTGCTTCCACTATCGACGTTATTATCAATTATCAAAATCAAGGTTATGTCTTAATTCGGCGAAGTCAAAAAGAAGGCGATCCCAATTCGCTAAAGTGGGCGCTTCCGGGAGGTTTTATCAACTATGGAGCCGAAAATTTAGAGCAAGCCGCGGTTAGGGAAATCAAAGAAGAAACAAATCTTGATATTGCTGTTTCACCAAAAGATCAATTTCGGGTCTATTCCGATCCCGATCGCGATCCCCGCGGTCATATTATTACCACCGTTTTTCATGTTGATATCGACATCGGAGACTTAAAAGCCAGTGACGATGCCATCGATATCGGTGTTTTTCGGCTTGACAATTTACCCGGGCCTTTAGCCTTTGACCATGAAAAAATTTTAACCGACTATAAAGAATTTATTAATTCATGTCGTAAGGAGACAAAATGACATCAGAAAAAAACCCCAAAAGTGCTTTAATAATCGTTGATCCTCAAGTTGATTTTTGTCCGGGTGGTTCATTGCCAGTTCCCTGCGGTGATGAAGTTATCAGACCGTTGAATGATTTAATCGATTATTTTAATAAAAATAATTTACCGGTTTTTATTTCCCGTGATTGGCATAGCCTCAACAATACTACTCATATGGGTCCAGGCCGCTGGCCAATTCATTGTCTCCAAGACACCCCCGGAGCCAAGTTTCACCCCGATTTAAAAGTTGGTGATGCCACCATCATTTCCAAAGGTACCGATGATCAAAGTGATGGTTATTCCTCATTTGATGGTCATACTGACTCTGGTATATCACTTGATCAAGCATTAAAAAATGCTGGTGTCGACAATTTAGTTATCGGTGGATTAGCCACCGATTTTTGTGTCCGATCAACAGTAATTGATGCCCTAAAATTAGGTTATTCGGTTCGGGTTACCTTAGATACCGTTAGAGCTGTAAATCTCAATCCGGGCGACGGTGATCAGGCAATTTTTGAAATGTGTCGCGCAGGAGCTGTAATGACTACATCAACCGAAATTGTCGCCAACAATTTGGTTTAAATAACAATTTGATATAATCGTTCAAAATAATGAATCGAACTGTTTGCGAATTCAGATACAATGATCTTAGTTTAATCCAACAGTCACTTACTGTCGGTAATGCTTATTTTGACGATGGTTTGGTAAAATGGGATGAATAGTTGCTGAATTAATCTCCAGTCGTGGGGTTATCATTGCCCTTCGTGGTGCTGGATCAGTCAACGGTTGTGACCCTGGCGAGTCAGACAAATTATTATCAAACCAATTAATTCCCAGAATTACAAACATACTAAGAACTAATACGCCAGTAAACATCCTTTATGACGGTGATCAGGATAATCCCGCCAAACCTGATATCGGTTATTTTGCCGGTCGATTGTTGGACAATTTTGGCAATAATCGGCAGGCGGTAACTTTTATAACTGCTCAAAAAAAGAGTTGGTATTTTCCTTATCGTCAGAACGCAAATTTAACTAATGCTAATGGTTTAAATTACGTTACCTATGTTTTTAAAGATAGTACTTATCCCGGAGATCATAATTCTTTTACCCAATCGGCTCAGTTAGTTAATTATTCAAACTATCTTCAGTGGTATATTGGTGCTTCCGGCAATATTGCTAATAGTCAACTCCAGGACTTTAATGATAAAGTACCCACTGGTTCCACCAGAAGCGCGGTATTATTTAGGCTCCGTTACAATTCCGATTTAGATCAAGATATCGCTAATAGATTAGCAGAAGCCATCAAGTTAGGTGATGAAAATAGAATTTCCAAATTAACCCAAGCCCAAATTCAGAGACGAAGTATTTATGGCCCACACTGGGACAACCAAGGTAATCCATTATTGAATTCTTCTGATTTTCCCAGACTAAATTTGGAATTTGTCAGTACTTAAAATAGTTTTTAAGTTTTTATCGGCGTATTAATCAACCTTCATTGTATTTTTTCTTCCAAAAAGTTTAGAATTAAATATTAGGCTTATGAAGTCAAGTGTTAATGTATCATCAAACAAAGCGTCGCTCTTTTTGGAGAGGGATGGTGTTGTCCCCAAAAACAATAAAGTATATTTGTATTACCGTCATCCTCATTCGGTTATTAAAAATCAAATTTTTGAAGTTGCTGAAAGTCGGGACGGAATTAATTTTGAATTTTATAACGCTGTCAAAAGTTCGATTCAAAAACCATCAATAATACCAAAAGTTTTTGATAAACTTTTATCACCTCGCCAGGGTTTTTTTGACGCCACCGAAATCTTTATTGAAAACGCTTTTAAACTTTCATCAAAATATTTTGTTTATTACCATGTTTATCGGGATAATACCTTTTATGTCGGTTATGCCATATTTGATTTAAACAAGCGGTTAATTGAAAGATCCGACACTCCTATTTGGGATAGCCCGGTTGATTGGGCGGGGGAGACAGTAACATTTATTGGCCTAATTCATTTTCAGGATCGTTTTATTTCTTACTGGGATTTGGGCAATCATCGGATTTTTTCTGTGGTTTATCCGTCGTATAAAATTAGGCAATCAATATATTCTCCGATTTCACCTGAATTAATTCGCCCCGAAAACAATCCGATTATTTCTCCCCATCCGGATAATCTTTGGGAATCATCTCAAACTTTTAATCCGGCTGTTATCCGCCTTGATGATCGTTTTCATTTTCTTTATCGGGCAATTGGTGAAGACGGTGTTTCCCGACTTGGCTATGCCGTCTCGGAAACCGGTCTAGCCATAAACAATCGGCTGCCTTATCCCGTATTTATTCATCAAGCCGATCAAACCATCCCTCCCAAATATATTCCCAATTCTTCCGGTGGTAGCTGGGGTGGTGCCGAAGATCCCCGCCTTGTTAGGGTTGATGATGAAGATACAATATATATGACCTATACTGCCTATGATGGCGGACCACGGGTTGGTTTTTCTTCGATCCGGATTGATGATTTTATCAACGGTCGTTGGAACTGGAAACCACCAATTTGTATTTCACCTCCCGGGCAAGTACATAAAAATTGGGTAATCTTTCCTGAAAAAATAAAAGGTCAGTACGCTATTCTTCATGCTATCACTCCTCAAATTCAGATAGAGTATTTTGACAATCTTGAATTTTATGACAAAAAATATATCGATCAAAGTGTTGATCCTCAAAAAGTACCGCCTCAAACCAAAGGTTGGGACAAACGACTTCGCGGAGCCGGTTCGCCACCTTTAAAAACTGATTATGGTTGGTTGATGTTCTACCATTCAATGAATTATCAGGTTGGGGTTATGTTACTCGATCTTGACGATCCTACTAAAATTTTATATCGTGCCAAAGCTCCTATTTTAGAGTCAAAAGCATCTTACGAAATCAATGGCTTCAAGCCCGGAATCGTTTACGTTTCCGGTGCAGTCATCAAAGATGGACAATTATATGTTTACTATGGCGGTGCTGATTCTTATGTTTGCGTCGCCACTGCCAATCTTGATAAATTTTTGGCTGATTTAAAACAGCAACCACCTCAAATATTAGAATCGGCTATTATTAATAAACTTATATAAATATGTTTGTCAAAAGTTATTTAGGGAATCCCATTTTAAGCCCAAATCCCAAAAATCAATGGGAATCACTGGCAGCCTTTAATGGTTGTCCCATAAAAGTTGGCAATAAATATTTTTTATTGTATCGGGGTCTGGGTGAATCGCAAATTGATGATCAACAGATTCATTTATCAACAGTTGGTATTGCGGAAAGTACCAATAAAACTGATTTTAGTAAACGTCATCCATTCATAACACCTCAATATCACTGGGAAAAATTTGGATGCGAAGATCCCCGGGCAACTTATCTTGATGGTGAATATTTTATTTTTTATACTGCAATTTCTGATTATCCAATCACCAGTGATGGTATCAAAGTAGCTCTGGCAATTTCACCCGATCTAAACAATATCAGCGAAAAACATTTAGTAACTCCCTTTAATGCCAAGGCCATGACCTTATTTCCCCGTAAAATCAACGGTCAATATGCTGCCATATTTACCTACGGAACCGAGTCTGGCAATTCAACTTTGGCCTACGCTTCTTTTTCCAAAAAATCCGATATTTGGTCACCGGATTATTGGCAACACTGGAGTCAACATATTAATTATCATCGTTTAGATTTAAGTCGCCTAAATACTGACCGGGTTGAAATCGGAGCACCACCAATAGAAATAGCCGAAGGTTGGCTAATAATATATTCACACATTCAAAATTATTATTCAAATTCACAGGTTTTTGGTATAGAAGCGGCCATCCTTGATCGTCAAAACCCCACCAAGGTACTTTATCGTACCGAGGAACCATTGATCATTCCTCATGAGGATTACGAATTAAATGGTCTGGTTCCTAATGTCATTTTCCCGTCGGGTTGTTTGTTAGAAAATCAAATTCTATACATTTATTATGGTGCCGCTGATACTTCTGTTGCTCTGTCAGCCATTAGCCTAACGGACTTAATCAAACAACTTAAACCGGTTCCTCGTCATCAGGTTAAATTAGACAAATATCAAAACAATCCCATTTTGACACCCAACCCTCACTATTCCTGGCAGGCAAAAGCAGTTTTAAATCCAACTGTTTTATATCATCAGGGTACCTATCACTTAATCTATCGGGCAATGTCTCAAGACAATACTTCGGTTTTGGGTTACGCCACCTTATCCGATGGTTACAATATTGATTATTTCCATCCTGATCCAATTTATGTCCCTCGGGCTGATTTCGAATTCAAAAAAATTAGTAATGGAAATTCCGGTTGTGAAGATCCTCGTATCACTCAAATTGGCGACACTCTCTATTTAATTTACACCGCCTATAACGGCGTCGATCCGCCGGCAATTGCTATGTCATCTATTGGTTTAACTGATTTTTTAGCTCACAAATGGGATCAATGGACACCGCCAAAATTGATTTCAAAGCCGGGGGTTGATGAAAAAGATGGTGCCCTACTTCCTGAAAAAGTAAACGGTAAATATGTGTTTTTTCATCGACCAAATAGTATCGGTATTTGTATTGATTTAGTTGACGATCTTGATTTTTCAAACAATGCTCACCTCACCGCCGACCTTTGCTTGTCCTTAAATTTCAACAATTGGGATAATCTCAAAACCGGAGTTGCCGGAACTCCGATTAAAACCAAAAAAGGCTGGTTGGTCCTATATCACGCCATCAACAAAGTTGATCATTATTACCGGGTTGGAGCTCTTTTGCTCGATTTAAATAATATTGGTAAAGTAATTGGTAAAATTGAAAACCCAATTCTTGAACCAGCTCATCACTACGAACGTGTCGGCCAAACCGGTAATGTCGTTTTTCCCTGCGGTCATGTTGTTGTCAACAACCGTCTTTATGTCTATTACGGTGGTGGGGATAGTTGCATTTGTGTGGCTACTGCTATGATGGATGAAGTTCTGAATTCTGTTTCTTATTTGTAATATTGGGACCGTCGATTTTATATAGAAATATTTTACCGATTCTTTTTTGGAAAGTTAGCATCGGTATCGGATAATCGTTTGACACTATCTTCACCGGATGATCAATATATTTAGACAACCACTGGTGTAATCGATCCATTAATTGCGGTATCAAATAAACAGTAATTACTGTTGCGCTTTTCACGTCTGCTTTCCAAAAACTTTGCCAATAAATAGTTGCTCGTCCTTCCAAATTATATTTTTTAATTAACCGGCGGGATCGCAATACCAATAGGGGATTTATTTCATAGCCAATTGCTCTGGCTCCTAATTTTGCTGCTGCTATCACAATTTTTCCGTTCCCCGATCCCAAATCAATCAATGTATCTTTTGAAGTAACATTGGCCAACTTTAACATTGTCTTTACTGTCTTGTCTTTGGTCTGAAAATAAACCGCTCCCGGTTCTAATACTTTTGTAACAAAAATATAAATAATTAGACTTATATCAACAATCAACAAGCCGACTAACAACCCCCAAAGAAGATATTGCATTAGTTAAATATAACAGAGACACTAAAAACGCCAAGGCCAAAACAACAATCAATTGCACTCGAGAAATTCTCGAAAGCATTCAATCGTTTTTTTAGCTACTTGGCGCCACTTTTTTTTGCTTCTTCGTTTTTTTTGCATCTGATGAGTCCTGCCAAGACTTTCTATGCACTGTTGGCCAGTGTTTTCATCATAGAAAGTATCGGGCTAAGGGGCTTTGTAGGTCGGGTGGTTAGTCCGCTTTCTCCTACTCGTTTCAAAAAGAAACGGCCTGCAGTGTACTGCTGCAACGGTAATTTCTTACCATCCTTTTCTGGTCGTATCCGGGCATTGGGCTTGACAGCGTCCATCCGTCATAGCATACCCTTAAGATCTGGAGCCATCCAGATCACCTTAACGGACCCATGCAAAATACTTTATCTTCGCTCTACAATCGGGTGACCACAATGAATGCAGTAATTATTCATCGGTGTCTTCCGCTTGCATTGATCGCAGGTAATTTCATCACCGGAAAGTTTTTTCTTTCCAGAGATTACCCATCCGCATAAGGCACAGACTTTTTGCCCATGTACGTCAATGCTTCGTTCCGACCCACATTGTATACATTTTGCCATTTCATCATTCCTCCTTTCTTAAAAAATTCGAAGAAGTGGAAGTTGTTCAAAAACATCCGGAGTTTGCTTTTTACTCTCCTTTTGTTTAATGGACACTTCCGTTTTTAAAGTGCTACAAACAGTATATATTATATTATAAGTATGTGATATTATCAACCTGTTACTTTATTTACTTTTTCAACACCGCTACTCCGATTGCTCCTGGTCCGGCGTGAACAGCCAATGCTGGTCCGGCTTCATAGATTGGGATTTCTCGGGGAAACATATTGGTAATATCTCCCCGTAGTTTTCTGGCCATTTCTAAATTGTTAGTATGCAAGATGGCAATATTTTCAATTTCACCACCAATTCCGGTTACCTTGTCTACCAATTCGTTTTCTGCTTTACCCATAGTCATTCTTTGTCCCATTGGTGTTATTGTTCCGTCAACAAATCCTAATATGGGCTTTATTTGAAGTAAATTTCCCATTCTTGCTCTGTAAGCCGGTATCCGTCCGCCCATAGCCACATATTTAAGAGTATCAAGTACCGCCCATAATTCAATTTTATTGGCATCGTTTTGTAAAGTTTTTACAACTTCATTAAAATTTAGTCCTTCATCAATCATTCTGGCTGCTTTTTCTGCCAAAAACCAGGTTCCTGCTGATATTGACTTCGAATCTATTACCCCGATTTTAAGACCAGGGTAATTTTCGTTTGTTTGTTGGGCTGCAATTACTGCCGAACTATGGGCAGTTGAATGTTTTGCTGTAATATGAACTGAGATTATTCCGTTCCTACCTTCCCGGGCTAAAGTTTCATAAAGTTCTTGTGCCGACCCGACAACCG
>JAYRQZ010000166.1:0-5134 GCA_041910355.1 Candidatus Woesebacteria bacterium
AAATATCAGACCAAGCGTCTGTATCAACCACCCTAGCTCGATTGTTAAAAAATTTATCCACAATTCTATGTCTTCCTTCCCGGTATCTTGCTTCCAAAATATCCTTCAATTCTAGTTTCTTTTCATCTTCAATTTCTGAATAATCAATCTCATACTTTAAAGTATCATCTGCCAGTTTAAACTCCGACGCTTTGTTATATTCTTTAAAAAAACTAATCTGCCAACCATCAATCGTCGATTCAATCAAACCAATTTTGTTTTCTCTTTTTAAAGCATCAAACACTTGGTGGACCCAAGGGGACTCGAACCCCTGACCTTCCCCATGCCATGGGGACGCGCTACCAACTACGCTATGGGCCCTAATTGTAAAATTGCATTAC
Organism: Candidatus Woesebacteria bacterium; assembly: GCA_041910355.1. Classification (GTDB taxonomy): domain Bacteria; phylum Patescibacteriota; class Microgenomatia; order UBA12405; family UBA12405; genus JAYRQZ01. Next base: position 381 of record JAYRQZ010000166.1, read on the forward strand.
TTTATTTTAAAAATAAACCACGCGCTATCCAACGTAGTTTATCCCGAGCCCAAACGAGGGACTATGGGCCCAAAAGTACCCTCTATTTTATCAAATTATTTTATTTCACATACTTGATACTTAATACTTGATACGTAATACTTGTATCAATGATTACAAAAGCTGTTATTGCTTGTGGCGGCTGGTCGACCCGTTTTTTACCTGCAGTCAAAGCCTACGCCAAACATCTTGTCCCAGTCTTAGACAAACCTCAAATTCAATTAGTTATTGAAGAAATGATAAGTGCCGGAATTACTGACATTTGCTTAATTGTTCGACACGGAGAGACCACTCTCCGTCATTACTTCTCCCATGACCCAGAGCTTGATATTTATCTAAAAAAAACCGGTAAAGAATTTCTTCTTGAAAGTTGGTATCAACTTATGTCCAAATGTAAAATAAAAATAATTTCTCAACCGCGTCATTTACCTTATGGCAACGGCTCGCCCATCCTGGCCGCCAAAACGTTTATTGGCAAAGACAGTTTTGTCTATGCCTGGGGTGACGACTTAACTATCGAAGATACTCCCGGTCTCTTTATTAAAAAAATGATCAAGCTTTTTGACAAATATCAACCAGCCACAATTCAAGCTATTCAACAAGTTCCTTGGGAAGAAATTCATCGTTACGGCAGTATGAAATTTGTCTCTGATCCAAAATACCCTGGTCGAGTCGATGCGGTATTAGAGAAAGAACCCAGAGAGACAGCCCCTAGTAATTTTGCCAATTGTGGTCGTTTTATCGTCAATTCAAAAATAATTCCAATTTTAGAAAAAAAACAGACAGGTAAAGGCAACGAACTTTGGTTCGTCGATGCAGTCAATCAATTAGCCAAAACTGACGTTGTTCTAACTCTCAATCACCAAGAACACAATTCTTACTGGACTACCACCGGCGATCCCTTAAACTGGTTAAAAGCTAATATCATCCTTGCCCTTCAACATCCAAAATATTCTCCGGAAATAAAACAGTTTCTCAAAAAAATTCCTAAGCTGACTGACTAACAAATTCAAGTTGTCCTCTTAATCTTCGTATCGGAGCACATAAATCATATTCAATGCCACATTGTAGGTTAACTCCTTCAATCCTTTCTAAAGCCAAAACCGGATCACCCCCAACTTCTTCTAAATGTTGATCAACTAAATAACTTGTTTCACATCTATTGCATCCTGCCACAAAGTATTTATACCACATTTACTCCTAAAGCGCCTGATGTTACCTCTTTTTTCTCAACATTATTCTTTCCAATTGTTCTGTCTTAACTGCTCCAGTAAGTATAGTCAAAGCCTCAAATGTTTCTCTAAGTTCACGATTACTTCCGGCACCAAATATCATTTTACCCTTATAATCAGGCAATATCACCGCCCCCTGCCCGCCAAGAGGTGCTCTGATCATTGAATCTTTACCAAATCGTTTCTCCATAACCGGTCCAAACCAACCATTTGCAATATAAATCCGGTCAGGCATTGTCAAAGCTCCTGGCAATACTGAATTACCTCCGGTTATTACATCATTTGATACCATCGACATCTTATCCATTTGAATCAATGCTAAATAAGGATCCTGTCTTGATCCAAAATTTCCAACACCATCAATGCAATACCAATAATAACTCTTTCCACCTAATCTAAACTCAACGGTACCACCTCCCTCAATTAATTGAGTACCTTTAAGAGGACTTCTTAAAAAAAGTTCATCGCCTGTTATTACCGGATCATCAACATCATATTTATCATCAGGATTCTTGACTGCTTTGTTCCAACCATCATCTCTCCAAGTTCCATCAAGCATCATTCCAACTCTTCTACCAACAGGAACTTTACTCATTATATTTGCAAATCCATCGATAACATCTCTTCTATCCAATCTTCTTGGTACACCTCTAGCCAGAGTATCATTTAAAATCAGTAGCAATGAGTGGTTTGACTGACTTATATCATCGATAACATTTGTCATCTCATTGTATCTTGCCTGTCCCGATCCGCTTGGATAATGAGCCACATGTACTACTTTTATTGGCAAACCCAATGGTCCCGACCTGACATTCCAAGTCAAATGATTATAAAGTGGTGAACTAAACTTACCAGACCTTTCGGCCGATGACGAGTCCCGTTCTACCAATTCCAATTCAACATTACCATCCTGTGCTTCAAATTCCTGTACCAACTCCTGAGAAATTCCCTTAGATTCAGTTAAATTATAAACTTCCATCGCGCTTTGTAAAGATTTATCATAACCGTAAGTTGGAATCACCTGTAATGTACCCTTAACGTCAGGTCTGCTTCTAATTATTAAAGATGCACCTGACGGCTTAACTTTACCGACACCTTTCTTCTGCAAAAAGAAATCTGGATGATCTTCTTCTATTCCCTTTATCGTTCCATTTTGTAACAGCACTAATTGTACTTCTACATTACCCGCCATAACTCTTTCACTTGAGACTCCCGCCCGACTATGATTATGACCAGCTAATCCGACCCTAGGCTTTGACTCCCCTCGCGGTATTTTTTCTTCCACAAAAACACCCCTTAATGGTCTTACTGGATTGTTTGTTGTTCCTGATCCGGGAACTTGATGATAACAAGTAAAAGCTAATTCTGCCTTCTCTTCAGCAAATTGCAATTTAAGTGTACCTCCGTTCCAAATCATTGGAACTCTCGAACCATTTTCAGTTGTCACACCTTGGGTCATAGATGACCAAGCATCTAATGAACCATCGTTACTTGGCCAACCTTCATGTCCATTATACCGAGTAACCATAGCCAATACTTTTCCGTCATCCACCATTGGTCTTAACCAAGTCTCTCTAAAGGCATCCACTTGCTGTTGAAAAGTTAAAAAAGTCGAACCATTTGTTTCCTGATGTTCAGTTTTAATCCCTTCTATTAAATCCCCTGCAAAAATTACGTAAGTATTAGGTTCATTTATTTCTTCTTTTATCTTCTTGGCTGCTACCGGATCTGATGCTTCATTAAATAAATGCAAGTCAGATACAATCATTACCCTAATCGAACTAAATTTACCTGGTATAACCACTGTTGCCGATGCCTGATCCGGTCTTAATTCGGTACTAATCTCTCTGCCCAACTCAACAAATTTATTAATTTTTGTTTCCGTCGACTTTATTCGTCTTGGTGAAAATGGATCTTCCTTAACACCCACATACTTAATCTGTTTCTCTTTAGATACTGCCATCACCAAAAAGTATATTCATTTGCCAAACCTTTTCAATTTCTATCTTTTTTATTTTTATTATGATATTCTGAAAACAGTCTACCCAAATTTGGACTTGTAAAATTACTCCAGAAAGCTATTTTTTGTTCATATTTGACATATTTTTTCATAGTAGTATAATATCCCATAACATTATTAATTTTTAATGTTATGAAAAAATTTATTTTATTCTTTCTTATTCTTGTTTCCAGTTTCTCGTTTCTAGTTTCTCCAACCCTTGCTGATGAAGAAGTTCGGGATCTCCGGATTGACCTTAAAACCAAAGGATTCTCTCAAAATGAATGGTACGACAATCTCGATAGTAGTAATTTAATTTTTGCCCCAAACGACAAATTTCAGCTAAAAGTTACCATTAGCAACAAAGGAAATCGTAATCAAACCCAAATCAAGGTTAGTCAGGTTCTTCCTTCTTCTTTAACCAGCGATTACGGTAATGATTTTATTCTGTCTCAATTAGCCCCCGATCAGGATTGGACCAAAGACATTACCGTCACCGTCAAAGATAAAGCTTATGTCTATCAACCTTTGACCAAAAATACCATTGAATTTAAGCTCAAATCGGATGTTGGATCTGAAGCCAATGATTCAGCATATTTTTATACTAGCAACGGTTCCAAAGGCGTTGGTTCAACTGCTACCAGTTCAGCTGCTCTGCCAGCTACTGGAACCACTAACGTATTAATCTTTGGTTCTTTAATCGCCAGTGCTTTAGGTTTCTCGGGATTTGCTCTTCGTAAACTAGCCCGAGGTTATTAAACTAATCTTAATATTAAAACCTCCAAAACTCGTCAGTTGGTGAGTGAGGAGGTTTTAATATATACACACTATATATACATAATTATCATTGCTTTTATATCTAATAGAGCTATAATAAGCCAAAAGTTATTTTTGGGGAAATATAAACTTTTCTCTCTAAAATAATTTTCGTGTTCTTTAACAATCAATCTCTTCGTCTAGAAAAGGAAAGGAAAAATGAAAAAACCTCGTTTGATAGTATTAGTACTAATAGTCATTGCTTTGACTGTATCAATTTGTGGTCGTGTAATGACTATCCAAGCCCTGCTACCCGAAGGAAAAAAACCGGCAGAAGACCAACATATTCCATGGGACATTTCCTGCGCTTCACAAACCCACGAAACAGGTCTTTTGTTTTTTCCATCTCCTTTAGGAGGTGGAAAAGAATGCCTTTGGAAGAGTATTGGCGGCAAAGCTGTCGGATTTGCCGTACCGGTTGAGTATTATGCTCGGATATCAGATCCGAGCGGAAAGATCTCGGTAAGGCTTGGCCCAACGGTGGCTTTGCCTGCTACCGAGATTGTACTCAGGAAATTTAGAAATTGGGAGGAGTACCAAACACAAAAAAATATTTGGGAAACCAACAAGTAGATTCCATCCCTAGGCGACAAAGCCGGCATATTTTATTAGCCGGCTTTGCCTGCCAGACGATAGACGAAGAGATTTTGAATTATAGGACGCCTAAG
>JAYRQZ010000167.1:0-6645 GCA_041910355.1 Candidatus Woesebacteria bacterium
CATGTTGGACAACTTTCTAGTGAGCTTGAGGAATTTGCTGATAATCCAGACGTTGATCCGAGTGTGGCTGTTGAAATTCGATCAAGATTAAAATTACATGATTGTGCTGTATTGATGAGAAAAGCAAACGGTTATATTGAACAACCAAAGTTAGGCGGAGATCCAGAATGTCCAAATGTGGGAATGGCGGCGACATTAGCGGCAGGATTGAACCATGCGTTAGACAGTGAATCGATAAACTTTTTTTTGAAAACCGAGGCAAATGGATTGCCTGTTGCTTTGGCGTGGGATTGGTATCAGGATGCCAATATAGAATACAAAAAAATATTAACAGAAATTAGCAATATTAGCGGAGAAAATTTAACTGCTGGTTTAAGCGTGGTAATAGATAATGATCCAAATATGGGAACAATAGATGCAAATTATTTTTCCGACGGTAATCATATTAGAAAACAAAAGGTAGACAATTACATTATTAGAAAAATTGCCGAAAGTTCAAAAGTAAGCATAAAAGATGCAACTAAAGCTTGGACGATGGCAAAAAATTTGGCCTTGGCTACAGGAGAAACGTCTGTTTTTAATGCGGCAATGTCCGGAAATGATGAAATGGCAGAGGATATTTATTTGAGAAGTTATCGACAAGGTAGGGACGAAAAAGGAAGAATACGTGGTCCTCAAATTCATGTAGATCATATTCCGGGAATTGGCAACTCGTGGCTTAGACAAGTATCTGAGGTTGAGCCTTACGATACAAAAGGGTTAATACCTCTTTATGCTAGAGATGTATTAGCAGAACCAGAAGTATTGGATAACGGAAGAAGTCGAGGAATTGAAGAAGGAAATTATGTATATCATTTTAGTGTATGGTGGGGAGGGAAAATACATCCATTAAGAGGTCTTTTGTTAGACAGACAGCCAGAAGCAGAAAAATTGATAGGTTTGGATGTATTAGAATCAGCACAAGATTATTTTGTTAAGGCTGATCCTCGTGGTAAAAAAAGATTGAAATATTGGTGGGTGATGGGAGTGTTGGATTTGGCCTGTTCGTATTCTGCATTAAACTGGACACAGCAAAATATGCAAGAGTTTGGAGCATATCTAACCAGACCGTTAACCGAAAGAGCGGGAAAAAAGAAAGATCAACGAATGCCATTTATTACAAAAGAAGAGTGGGATCAAATTATGAAAGACGGGGACTTTACGGATAAAATGTATGAACTAAAATTAAAGAAAGCATATCATGATTATAGATATGGATCTGGTAATAGTAGAAGGTAATGTAAGAGATGTAGAAAATTAGTTTATTAACTCCCCAAGCCCCCGCCTGTGTTTTCTGGGTTGTCGGCCGGTACTGATTTGATTCCAAATTTAGATTTGACAGCAGTTTGTGTTTCCGTAACAAGACTATTAATGAATCTGCCTCTGTTATCACCAGCAACTTTCTGATAGTCACCGTATGCACGACCAATGAGGGGTACGTTTTCAATTTTAGCAGCCTCACCAATAGCCAGACCCCAAGGAGATGGTTTGAGTTGGAAGATTTGAGTAGTAATCAGATCGGGGAGTTTGCTAAGCATAAGTAAGGTAGAAACACCGATTGCCATAGCGGCGATACCGCCGACCGGGCTAAAAGCGAGCTGGGCGGCATTGCCACCGAGAAGAGCCGGGGTCCACATACCAACATCAGTGATGTTGCCACTAAGAATATCGGATAGAGTACCAGTAAATCCACCCCAAATTACATTGGCAATGATTAAATTGGAAATGACTAAAAACAAAACGGAGATAGGAAAGACGGCAATATTGGCGATAACTCCCATAATCCAGCTACTAAAACCCATTTTGGAATTGGGGAAGGCACCCATGCCAATTTCAAGCGGTCCCATGATGATTTTGAAAAGCAGAGTGGCATAACATTTGAATAAACCCATTAGGAATTTGAAGAGCCAGATAACAATCATAATTATTAAAATAATGGCAATTAAAATAGCGCCAACACTACCAAAAACGGCGCCGGTAATATAGCCAACAATTGGGGCAGCAGGGCCAAGAGGGAGGGCGATCATATAACCTATCAACCAACTAATAACACCGCCAAGCATCATAGTGACCAGCGAAGGAATCATTAGTAATTGGGCGACTTGGGGAATACCAGCATCGGATAAATTTTTGAAATTAAAGGGATTTAAAATGTTATTTAAAATTGGGATGGAGGTGTTGATACCAGGGAGAAATAAATTGACTGCAAGTGATTTACCGGTAGCTTGAAAAAGAACTGCCAGCACTAATCCAGTGACAAAGTAACTTAAATCGATGATTAGACCGGCAATGGCGTAAGAAAAAGTAACCAATATTAAGGCGGTAATAAGTTGGGGCAGGGCGTTTTGAAGACTGATAACGGCCTGGGGAGAAATTTTTACCCGGAACATAATCATGAGACCAATGACGACAAAAATCAGAGAGGATAGTATATAAACTACATTACGAAAAGCGCGCCAAATAGGTAAAATTGGTTGTAAGCCTTGAAAACCGATGCCTTGGGCGTAGGCAGGTTTGCCTAAAAAACTGTCTTTCATTTCGGCAATATACTGAACACCAGAAGCCGGTTGATTGTAAAGAGCTCCAATAGCATTGGTGGTAAAACCAATAACACCGCCAGGAGATTTAACAAAAAACTTGCCATCTTTGGGGAAATTACCACTTAAAAGATCGGGAGAAATGTTTTCGACTCCACCTACGGCAATATCTAAAACTCCGTTGACATTGATTCCTTGAGAATCATTGACCCACTTTTCAAGATTGCCACCAGCGGCTTTACCATCAGCAAAATCCTTAAGGGGGTTTGATTGAGCCAAAACACGGGTAACAAAAAAAATGGATGTAAGAGATATTAAAGATATGAGTAAAAATTTAAATATGGTAGAAGATTTAGGTAAAAGAGGAGTATCTAAACGATTGAGATGATTTAAATATGATCTTAGGGACATCATAAATATTGTAACATCAAAAATAAGTATTACCTACTAAGTATTACGTATTAAGTATGAAAAATAATAATTAAAAGTTCATAGGTAGGAGATTTTGAGTAAAAACACTGCGGGTCATAGTGCCGCCCGGATCGTAACCTTTACCTTGATTGGATGAACCGGGTTGATTTTTGAGACCTTTGGCATTTATATCCCGTTCGGTAATTAGATCTTTAAGAAAAGCTTCGTCATAATTGATACCTGTTTGAACTTCTTGAGGAATTAAGGTCTCGACTTTTACCGGAGCTACAAAAGTTTTGGCTTTATCAGTGACCTTGCCAAAATATTGAACAATTTTGATTAAAACATTAACTGGATTCGGTTGATCTATTGAAGGACCTTGGGTGATAACTGAACATACAGGTACATTATCAGGAATTTGGGTGTAGGGCAAAACATATTCTTCTTTTTCTTCGAGAGTTTGACCTAAAGGTATTTGATGTTCGATTTTTTTAGTGACATTTCCGGTATTTTTGCTGGTGAAAACAATACCCCGGGTTAAAGAACCATCATTTGTGGGTTCAACATTGATTTTTAGTAAAGACAAAGCGTCATCAAAAGATAACGGGTTGGGATCGGGAACGGTAAGAGGTAGAGTAATCGGATCAGGATAGGTGTAACAATTAATATTGGGGTCATAAAAAACCAGTTCGGACGCTAGAGCGTGAGCAACATCAGCTAAACGAATAGGAGTACAACCGACACCGTCGGTTTCAGCAAGAGCTTTTCTGCCGCCGCAATTCCAGGCAATTTGTTCGTTGGTGGTGATACCATTAAATCCGGGCTGAAGTGATTCAACTGCCCGAACTAATCGTTGACCTATGCGACACTTAAGAATTTTATTAGGAGTTGAACGACGAGTCATGTTTGATGCTCCCTGGTCTTTGGAACTATCAAACGATAGAAACGTGAGTTGATAGCAGGAACTGTCAGTGCATTTGATAGATGGATATGTAACGTGGCCTTTTTTGTCGTGAATTTCTGGAGTACTATATTTTGATGGAAGACTGTGTGTACCTTCGATTTGACCGATTTCTTGTACTTGAAAAATAGGTTGACCATTACTGGTACCAATTTGAATTGGTTCAAAGGTTTGAGAAATCATGATTTCGTCGGAACAGGTGACTACTTCTGAATTGAAAACGTCGTTACTGTGATAATTCATGTCCTCGCCTGAACTATTTGATGGAGGGGGGCCGAGAATTGATTTTTCGATAATTATCGGATTAAAAGCAAAAACGGGAGAGGTATTACGTATTAAGTAGTAAGTATTAAGTATTAAAAATAATAAAGAAAAAATAAAAATAAAACGCTTGGGCATAAATTTAATTGGGAATAACAAAGTGGGTAACATCAACGCCGGTGAATTTTTGGATAAGAGTAAGAATAAACCAGGAAGCGATGACTCCGATTAAACCGGTAATGGCCATAGTTAGGGTAGATGAGGCAGCGGCGGCTTTTTTGTCGTCACCACTACTAAAAAGATATTTAAAACCACCGATAATAAACATAATGAAGAAAGCAAGACCGGCAAAACCAACGATTACCTGAAGGAGATTATAAAAAAGACATTCAAGCCCCTGAATAGTAGCGACATCGGAAGCAAGGCCGGTACCTAAACATTTACCGCTCCAGGCTTTAGTAGCTTGGGCAAAAACCGGATTAGTATCAAGTATTAAGTAGTAAGTATTAAGTATTAGAAAAAAAAGAAGAAAGAGTTTTAATTTCATAAGAGAATTATAACGTATCTTAAGTAGGTACAGTTAAATCTATTTGTTGAAATTTAACAAAAAGACCCGCCGAAGCGGGTCTTTAAAAGTCAAAAAAGAATTTATTGGAAGCTTGGGATTTGAAGTTTGAACAAGCTGATACCGAAAATGGTTTCGATTAATTTCATAATGGCGAAAGCAGCAAAGACGATAGCTAAACCAATTAAAGCATTGGTAATTTGACCACGGGCACCTTCGACTGCTTTTTGATCACCTGCTGACATTACCCACTTTAAACCACCCCAGATTAGAATAAAGAAGAAAACCAGGGCGACGACAAGCATAACTAAACTGATAGCACCTGAAACAATTCCACTAACTGTAAGGCCGGTAAGTTCTTTACCAAAACCTTTTGGTTCAAGGTTGATGTCTTGGGCATATACCGGAGCGGCGACGGCAGCATATTTAACCAGCTCTTTGAAATTTTGAATCATATTTTTCCTATTGTTCAATTAATAATTAATTATTAGCTTATTGTATCAAGATAAAATAAAAAATTAAAGAGTTGGCCAGACAATCTTTAAAGATTCAAGACCGGGGATACCAAAAACATAGCCAACTAGCTTGACAATGGCAAAGACTACAAAGACAACGGCTAAACCAATAAAAGAATATGTCAGTTCATTTTTGGCGGTTTCAAAATTTTTAGGTTCACCTTGAGCACCGATAAGATGGTAGCCGGCAAAAACAATATGCCAAATAAAATAGATAACTCCGACAATAAAAAAGACGGAAATGATACTGGAAATTACGTTGTTTACATAACCAGTAGGATTGGTAGTTGGAGTGCAGTCTTTTAGTACCGGATTACAAATTGCGGCATAAACTGGTTTGATTAGGGTAGGTATTGTCATATTTTTATAAACCCATAAGTGTAAAGACAGCATTTAAATCAAGGGCGTTTTTGATGCCAAGCAAGGTGGCGACCAAAGAACCAAGACCGACAGCAACAACTACTATAGTTAATCCCAAGACACCTTCGGTTAAGCGTTTGCGGGAAGTTTTGATTTTATCCTGGTCGCCATTGGAGCTGATAAAAGCGTATCCGGCTAAAATTATTTGAACAGTAAAAAAGACAACGGCAACAATGGTAAGGACACCAATAACTTGACCAATAATTTTTTCAAGGGTAACTGTGCCGTTAGCACCGGGATCGATACCCGGACCGGTTAGCTTGGGCATAGTGACATCAGCAATTAGTTTATGGGCCATAGATGGTGGGAGTTAAAATTTTAATTCCGGTAATACGCTCGACGACTGAAGCAATAACAAAAGCGGAGGCGATAATAACCATTCCAAGTATGCTTTGCCATATTTTCATCCAAGCCAAGGCGGTTTTTTTAGGATCACCATTGGCAGATATGTAACCGTAACCAGCCATGATAAGTTGAATTATCATATATAAACCGGCAATAGTGCCAACTAACTTAAGAACATTACTTAAGAAGTTGAATAAACCCTGACCTTGAGTGCTGGGGTATTTGGTTAAGGGATTGGGAATAGAACCAATAACGCCTTGGGCACTGGTGTGCAGTGGAAAAAATAAAGAAAGAGCAAGTAAATTGATAGTGGTTTTGATATGTTTCATTATAAATTGGGGTTAAGAATATTAAGACCGGTAATAACCTCAATTACCTGAACGATGAAATAAGCCAAAAGAACAACCGCGAAGCCGATTAAGGCGCTGGTAACAACGGTTCGGCCTTGAGCGGTTTTTTTGGAATCATCGCTACCTGCACCAATTATAAAAGTTAATCCACCAAAAACCAAGAGGACAAGTAGAACAACACCGACTAAGGTTAGGGAATTTTTGAGAATTACAGACAGAAGTGAACCGACGGTAGGAAAAG
>JAYRQZ010000168.1:0-2263 GCA_041910355.1 Candidatus Woesebacteria bacterium
TAGCAAAATTTTGAGCCTGAGAATCACCGAAAACTGCCGGAATAAATAAAGCTGAAGGGGTTGAAGGTAATTTAAATTCACTTTTTTCTTGTCCGGCCGTTAGGTCATTTAAAATCCAGGCGTCAAAGGTAAATCTTTGACCAAAAATTCTAAAAGCCAGTGATTCCCGTAATAAATCTGATTTAGTTATTGATGTAATATCATTTCTTATGATTACATCTGATAAAATTTGGGGTAATCTTAATTCATTTAGGTTTTGACTGATATTTAAAATACTGGTGATTATTTTTTGATCGTTTTGAGGATTTAAATTCAAATTCTTCGTTAAATAATTATTCCATTCAGTGTAAGTAAGATCATCGCTTTGTCCGGCGTAATATCCGGTAATATCCATTATTTTTGTCCAAGGTTCTAATGGCGTAATATTGTTTTTACTTTTAATAGTAAATTGTTTGGCTAGTAAACTGGCATCAAGAATGCCAATTTCTTTTTTAAGAAAATAACTGCTACGGCCAAGATACATCATAGTTCTAAAATAAGCCCTAAGTTGTGAGTTTTTTGTATAGTGACTTCTGGGAGTAAATTGGGTGTAGTCGGTTTTTAGGTCGTCACTGTACTGTTGAAATAATGGCGAAGATCCAATTGAATTAGCCTGATAGATTGATAATAAATCTGTTTTGATTTTAGCCATAAAATCGGCAGTTAAATTGTTGGAATATTTATCGAGAATTTTGTAAGCATTATCGATATTGTCAATATTTTTATCAAGATTGTTATAATTTTCTTCTGCCGTAGGATCCAGATAGCCTGTTGGTTTTTCGGTGTTTTTGTTGTCAAAAAGAATTCTGGCTAAAACGATTTGAGCCTCGAGATTTTGATATCTTGCTTTTAATTGTCCGGAATTATTAGCTACGGCCATTTGAAGATTGGAATGTAGACTGGATAGAAAATTATCCAAAGCGACAGTTAATTCATTTTGTTCCAACTGTTCCAGTGTCATCTCGAAAAATTTATGGTAAGTATGAAGTACTATGTCGGGTGTAATAAGTCTGGTATCTTCAGGTTTTCGATTATATATACTACCACCGCCAATGGAATCAAAATCAGTTAACATTTGATCAAAATTAACGCTTGGTTTAAAGTTGGTATTATCAAGATTGATTAACAAAAACCGGTTTTGATCAAAATATTTTTCCTGATTAGCTGATAAATTTAATCCATATTTTAATAGAACTGATTGATAGTTGGGAATTTGAGTAAGGGGAATTAATTCTTCGCGGTAATTGTAGTTAGTAATTTGGGATGTAACCGGATTAGAAGTGGTAGTGGGAGTTGAGGTTAACGGATTTAAATTTGGTTTTTTCTTTAAAAGAACAACTGAAAAAAATATGGTAATTGTGATTAAAATAAATCCAGTTAGTAAAATTATTTTTGTGGGAAATTTAGTTTTTGGTTTTATCGCATCATTGCTGTTTATTGGTAGGTTTTCTCGGGTAGAAATAGTTGGGTTATCCATTGATAAGATAATTTTACAATATTTTAGTTACAAAGATGAAGTAAGGATAATTGGGATTGTCAAAAAGCCTAAATAATTAATATAAATTAGGGAGTTAAAATGTCACAAAAATTATTTTGGAGCGGGATGTGGGAGTCGGACCCACCATTTCACTTTGGAAAAGTGAAGTTATACCGATTAACTAATCCCGCGAATAATTGTTATTTTAACAAAATTATTTGAAAGTGACATTGTTAAGGTAAAATAGGGCAAGCCGCAGTGGTGAAATTGGTATACACGTACGGTTCAGGGCCGTATACCGCAAGGTGTGGAGGTTCAAGTCCTCTCTGCGGCACAAAATAATTGTTATAATAGAAACACTTCAAGCCGAAGTAGCCAAGATGGTCACGGCACTGGTCTGAAAAACCTGGGATGTTGGTTCGAGTCCAACCTTCGGCACCACGTAAAATTTCGAAGAAATTTTATTACGTTGCGAGAGTAGTTCAGTTGGTAGAACGTCTCCTTGCCAAGGAGAAGGTCGCGGGTTCGAGTCCCGTCTCTCGCTCATGGTTAATCCCCTGCTTGGGGGATTTTTTATTTATTGATAAAATATCAATAATCAGGCCGCTTAGCTCAGTTGGTAGAGCATCCCGTTTACATCGGGGGGGTCGGGGGTTCGAGTCCCTCAGTGGCCACAATGACGATTAATCAAGAGAAAGGTGCGAGTGTTTATCTAACAAAAATAAATAAAATATTTAATCCACAATA
>JAYRQZ010000169.1:0-10000 GCA_041910355.1 Candidatus Woesebacteria bacterium
ACGTGAGCATCGGATTGGACTTTAAATAACAGACCAGAAAAAGGTTCTGATTTTTCGGCTTTACGGTAAATTTTTTCTTGAGTGACTACATCATAACCTTCCACCGGAGGTAAATCGATAGGAGAAGGAAGATAATCAATTACAGCATCAAGAATCGGATGAATACCTTTATTACGCCAGGCTGCCCCACAAAATACCGGGAATAACTTACGATCGATTGTAGCCTTACGTAAGGCTGTTTTTAATTCGGTAACTGAAATTTCCTGATCATTTAAAAATTTTTCCATTAAAGCTTCGTCTTCTCCAGCAATTTTTTCGACCATATGAGCACGGGCAGTTTTGGCAGCATCTAAATATTCAGAGGTAACATCTTTGACAGTGAATTCCATACCGGCTTCGTCTTTGTCATAAACAATCATTTTCATATTCATTAAATCAACCACACCAACATGAGAGTGCTCTTCGCCAATGGGAATAACCATGGGAACAATTGGAGCGTGAAGTTTTTGAGTTATTGAATCCAGGGTACCTTTGAAAGAAGCACCAACTTTATCCATTTTATTGACAAAGGCCAACCGAGGAACACCATATTTATCAGCTTGACGCCAGACAGTTTCGCTCTGCGCCTGAACACCGGCATTTCCGTCAAAAATCATGATGGCACCATCTAATACCCTAAGCGAACGTTCTACTTCTGCAGTAAAATCGACGTGGCCGGGAGTATCGATAATATTAATCCGGTAATCGTGCCAAAAAGTAGTAATACAGGCTGATTGGATAGTAATCCCCCGTTCGCGTTCTTGAACCATGGTATCGGTGGTGGTGGTACCAGCATCAACCGAACCGATTTTGTGAATTTTTCCGGTATAAAAAAGAATCCGTTCGGTGGTAGTAGTTTTACCACCGTCAATATGAGCGATAATACCAATGTTTCGGACATGATCCATAGAAACATCGCGATTTTTAGACAATTTAATAGCATCAGCCATAATTAGATCGATAGAACTTTAGAGCATTAGAGCTTTAGTGTTTCTGTTTAATTAAAATATAAAAAGAAAAACGGGCGCAAAAACCCCGCTTTATAGTTAAATATGATAACACGAAGAAAGATATTTTGTATAATAAGAAATGAAAATTGCGATAATCGGAGCAGGTCTAACCGGATTGGTGGCAGGATATAGATTGTCACAACAGGGAATAAAAGTAACCGTGTTTGAAAAGAGTGATGATGTGGGTGGATTAATGGGTGGTTTTAAAATTGACGGTACTAATTTGGAAAAAGCTTATCATCATATATTTAGCACCGATAAATATATAATCAATTTAATTTCAGAGTTGGGATTAAAGGATAATTTGAAGTTTTTCCCGGAGTCGATGGCCATATATTATCAAGGTAAGTACTATCCTTTTGTTACCCCACTTGATTTGCTTAAATTTAGACCACTGGGTTTTGTTGATAAATTAAGAATCGGTATGGTGACAGTCTGGCTTAAATACGACAAAAATTATACGAAGTACAAACAGAAACTAGCTTATAAGTGGATGCAAAGATGGTGTGGAGGCCGGGCTTATAAAGTAGTTTGGGAACCACTGTTAAAAGGTAAATTTGGTGATAAATATAGAGAAATTTCAATGGCTTGGTTGTGGGCTAGAATACATACCAGAGGTAATTCGGGAAAATTGGGCTATTTAATCGGTGGATTTAGACAAATTGCCGACTTACTTGTTAAAGGTATAGAAACTAACGGTGGAGAAGTGCGATTAAACAGCGAAGCGGATATTAAAAAGGTAGAAAAAGACTACGATAAAATTCTGTTTACCGGAGCAGCAAAAGGGGTCGGTTATTTAGGAGCTATAAATGTAGTATTTACCAGCAAGCAAAATTTGTCTTCATATTATTGGCATAATATTAATGATCTCAAATCACCTTTTTTGGCGTTTATCCAACACACTAATTTAGTTGATAAAAAAAATTATCGAGGCAAAAATATTTACTATTTGGGTACTTATCTGCCAAACGACGATCAATTAATGAATACGGAAGATAATGAAATTAAAAATATTTTTTTTGATTATTTAAAAAAAATTAAGCCGGATTTTGATAAAAAACTAATTGAGAAATCGTGGGTGTTTAAATTTCAAAATGCCCAACATATAGTGACAACTGATTACCAAATACCACCTACAAAATTAAGTAAAAATGTTTACCAGGCTAATTTTGCCCAAATTTTTCCGGAAGATCGAGGAACTAATTTTGCTGTCCGAGAGGGGGAGAAAGTTGCCGCTTTAATTCAGCAAGACCATCTTTGAGAGTTCGTGGGGTGTATCCGATTTCGGTGATTAATTTTTGATTATTCAATCCCAGATTCATGGCGTAGGGACGGGCGTCAGGAGTTTTGAGATAATCAGCCAATGAACTTGGTTTGATTAAGTTTAGATCAAAACCAAAAGTTTTGGCGATCAATGTTCCCATGTCATAGACCGATTGAGTAGATGATGCCACCAGATGATATATTCCATTGGGTCGGACGTCAATAAATTTTGCCAACCCTAATGCAATATCATCTATTAATGTCGGCGTAGTGATTTGATCGGTAAACAAATTGCAGACTTGGTTTTGTTGTAGCTTGTCAATTATTTTTCTAACTAGATCAGTTTTGGGTTCAAAATGACTACGATAAGGAAAGGAAACACGTACTATTGAGGCCGGTATTCCCGAATCGTTGATAGTTGTTTCTGCTAAACGTTTCGTCTCGCTATACCAATCTTCGAGTGGTTTTGTTTGATCAATCTCTGTGTATAATCCTGACTTATTTCCATCGAAAACATAGTCGGTAGAAATATGGATTAAATATTTATTGTACTTATGGCACAGATCTACAATATTTTGAGTACCAATAACATTTAACTGATAACATAAACCGTTTTTATCCCCTTTTTGTTGCCAGGCTGCGTTTAAATCAGTAAAACCAGCAAAATGAATGACAACATCACCTGTATATGATCTAAAGACTGGCTCGATTGATGCTGTATCTAAAATATTAAAACCGGTTTCCAAAGAAAGATCACTGAAATTGTGATCGATCAGAAGTTCTCTAACCCGGGAACCGACCAGACCTGATAAGCCTGTACCAAGTATTTCAGCCATTACCAAGATAAAGAATCTTTAATTTGTTCGAATGTCGGTAACAATTTATCTTTGTCAGATAATACCGGCTCGGTGATTATCGGCCAGGATATTTTTAATGTTGGATCATTCCAGACAAATCCTCCTTCTGATGCACGGTCGTATAAGTTATCACACTTATATTCAAATTCGACGTTATCTGTTAAAGTAACAAACCCGTGAGCAAAACCGCGAGGAACATATAAAATTTGCTTATTTTCGCTAGTAAGTATAAATGACTCCCACATTCCAAATGAAGGCGAATCGGGTCGAAGATCGACTGCTACATCAAATACTTCGCCGACGATAACCCTGATTAATTTTGCTTGAGACATTTTACCTTTCTGAAAGTGCATTCCTCGAAGAACGTTTTTATATTGAGATTTACTGTGATTATCTTGTACAAAATCGCCAATAATACCGTTTTCTTCGTACTCTTTTTTGTTGTAAGTTTCCATAAAAAATCCACGAATATCACCATGGACGTGCGGTTCCATATAAACTAAATCCTTGATCTTTTGAGATTTTATAAATTTCATAAACTTTTTAAACTTTTATAATCGTTTAATTTTTTATAAAATTCTTCAGCTTCTAATTTTGAACTGCGCCACCAGCTTTCATTATTTTTATACCAGTCAATAGTTTTTTGCAAACCACTGCCCAGTGTTTCTTTTGGTTTCCAACCCAATTCTTTTTTAATTTTATTCCAGTTGACGGCATAATTATCGTGTGCCGGTCGGTCAGCAACATATTCGATTTGATCATTACTTTTTCCCATTAATTGAATTACATTATTAACTATATCGATATTACGACAAGTTTCTTTTAAACCGCCAACACAATAAGTATCACCTATTCTACCTTTAGCTATAACTGCTTCAATCGCAGAACAGTGATCGTCAACATACAGCCAGTCGCGAAAATTGGCACCCTGACCATAAACCGGAACATTTTTATTATCAATTAAATTGGTAATCATCCGGGGAATTAATTTTTCCGGATGCTGATAGGGACCGTAATTGTTGGAGCAATTGGTGATAGTAATCGGTAATCCAAATGTTTTGCCGAATGATCTGACAAAATGATCTGCTGATGCTTTGGAAGCAGAATAGGGTGATGAAGGGTTATAAGGAGTTGTTTCGGAAAATTGATCGGTTGAATTAAATTCAATCGATCCGAAAACTTCATCGGTGGAAATATGATGAAATCGGATATTACCAAATTTTTTGGCAGCAGATAATAAGGTATATGTCCCCAAGACATTGGTTTTAACAAACAGAAGCGGGTCATCAATTGATCGATCTACATGTGATTCGGCGGCAAAGTGGACTATCAGATCTGTGCCGGAGACAATGTTTTCAACAAGTTTCTTATCAAGAATATCACCTTTGATAAAGTGATAACTCTGATTATTATCAAAATCTTTTAAATTATCGGGGTTGGCAGCATAAGTAACCTTATCAATGTTGGTTATAATATCAGAAGGGTGATGTTTAAACCAATAACGAATAAAGTTGGTGCCGATAAAACCAAGACCGCCAGTTACCAGAATCTTCATAATTTATTCCGCTGGAGTAACAGTAGCTGATGCTGAAGCAGTTTTGGTAGGCGTTGGTTTTTTAGTAGGAGTCACCGAACCAGATTCGTCACTACCAGTAGTAATCGTTGATTTACCCAAATCGGTACCGATGGTAAAAACGACATCATAAGTAGATGTTTCTTTTAAGTCGGTAGTAGGTACTGCGTCAAAATATCCCGAAAGTTGCGATTGAAAATAAGCAGATACGGAACTTAAACTAGGCTTGAGCTCAATTTTGTTGACGGTAGAATTTTCTTTGGCATTGCCAACAGCGATGCTGGTAAAACCAAGGCTAGTTAATTTTTCTTTTAAAACAGCTGCCTGACCATTAATATCAGTAGCGTTCAAAACCTGAAGTTTGATATTTTTATTTATATCTGCGATTGTGGGTGAAGGAGCAACAGTGGGGGTCTCAATTTGAGTTGGGATGACGTCTGGGTTAACAGTTGGATTTTCGACAGTTGTGGATTTATCTTTATTTAATACAAACCAAATAACAGCCGAGGCGATTAGAGCAGTGACTAAAAATACAATAACAAAAGGGATAAAATTTTTTTTATTTTCCATTTTTGGTTTAACTGAATTATTATGTACTGTGGTTATTATATCAGCTGAATGAGTAATTGGAATAAATGTGCCTAAAACCGGCAAGGGCAGATTGGAAGGTTTGTTGAAATCTTTGGCTAACTGCGTCTCACTGTAAGGAGTTTTATCAAGGGTGCTAGTAGAAATTATTTCAAGCTCCCGATCCCCGGGAGTATAAAGCTTGGTGGTCGGTGAGGAAAAATATAGATTTGAGTAATTAATGATTTTTTGAATATCGAGCGACGGTCCTTTTATATTTGATGTTAAATATACTGAATCTTTTTTGGATAAAAGAACAGTATATTCGTTTTGGTTTAATGGATATAAGAGAAAATATTCATTGTCAAAGCGGGAAGAAATTATATTAGTAATTGATTGAGAAACCGATTCAAAATTAAATGATTTTAATTTTAATAAACTTAAATTAACTTTTAAAGCATCTATCTTAGTACGGTCAAAAATATGTGAAAGTATAATTGTTTTTCCAGATATGGGGATTAATTTGAAATCTAAATAATCGGGATGAATTTTAAAGTGGACAAAGCTTTCCGCCAAACCGGCAACTTCAGTTTTATCGATAGTTTTTATCTCGGTGTCATAAATAAATGATTTTGTAAAAACTACATCATCGGGGATTAGAATAGTGCAACTATCGATATTATTTTGACTTAGCAATAAGTTTAATGACTGTATCTCTGATTCAGACGAATTTTTCCAAAGATTTATGTCGACTGAAAAAATATTGTTTTCCGATTTATCAATAAAAAGATCAACCGTTTGCTCTTTGGGCCAAAGGACAACCTTGGGTTTGGAAAATAATGACATTAAAATATGTTAACACATTACCACCTAAGATGGGCAAAGGCTTTGTTGGCTTCAGCCATTCTTTCGACATCGGTTCTTTTGGTGACTGAGGCACCTTCGTTTTTAGTAGCTGAAATTAGTTCAGTCGCTAATTTACTACCAAAAGAATGATGTTGTTTGCTGGATAGAGCCCTTGAACTATTGACTAACCAACGGATGGCCAAAGACAATTGACGATTTCCACGAACAGGAGTCGGTACTTGATATACAGCGCCTCCAATCCGCCTCGGGCGGACTTCAACTTTGGGTTTGATATTATCAAGTGCTTGTTCAAGTGTATTTAAAACATCATCCGATTTGGTTTCTTTTTTGAGTATATCAAGTGCGGAATATATTTCTTTTTGAGAAGCAGTTTTTTTACCGCCTCTCATAGCGTAGTTGATAATTTTACTAACAGTAATACTGTTGTAGAGAGTATCAGGTGTAATGTTTCTGATTTTATTTTGACCTTTACGTGACATTTGATTTAAATAATTATTTAAGCGGAGGTTTTGGCGGGTCTTTTGGCACCGTATTTACTACGTGACTGCATCCGACCGGCAACAGCACCGGCATCGTATTTTCCCCGAATAACATGGTAGCGTATACCCGGCAAATCTCTGACCCGACCGCCCCGGATTGACACAATTCCATGTTCGGCCAAATTGTGGCCGATTCCGGGAATATAGGCGGTAACCGTACTGTGATTGCTAAGTTTAATTCTGGCAACCTTTCTTAAAGCCGAATGCGGTTTTTTGGGTGTCATAGTTTTTACAACCGTCACAACACCTTTTTTAATCGGATTGTAAGTTTTAACCGTCCGGTTTTTAATACTATTAAAATTATTTCTTAAAGCAGCCGCTTTTAATTTTAGGGACCTGGTTTTACGACCTTTTTTAATTAATTGATTATATGTTGGCATTGGTTATTTGATTAATTGTTTTCGACTTACTGGTATAAGACGTCCGATAATAACATTTTCTTTTAGACCGATCAAGTTATCGACTTCAGCCAGTAACGACGATTCGGTTAAAACCGAAGTTGTTTGCTGGAATGAAGAAGCTGACAACCAGGAACCGGTAGTCAAAGCTGATTGAATTAACCCTAGGAGAATTTTCTTACCCTTTGAAGGTTTACCGCCTTTTGATTTGGCTTTTTCGTTTTCAGAAGCATATACAGCCCTGGTTACAGTTTGGCCATACAAAAAGTTGGTATCACCCGGATCTTCAATTTTAATTTTATCGCTCATCTCTTTGACCATCACCTCAACATGTTTGTCGTGAACCGAAATTCCCTGCGATTCGTAAACATATTGAATACTATTAATCAAGTATTTTTGAGCCGCCTCAATTCCCTTGATCTCCATTATTTCCCGGACGTCAAGTGAACCGGAACAGAGTTGGGTACCTTGAGCGACTAAATCTCCATCGGATACCATCAAATTGACATTGCTTGGTAAGAGATAATTGATTGTTTTGGTGACATTGTTTTTGTCCTTACCGGTTAGTTTTATCTCGTAACCATCAATATTTTCTTTGATCTTAACTTTACCACCAATTTCGGCTAAAGGAGAAGGAACTTTGGGAGTACGAACTTCAAAAAGTTCCTGAATACGGGGTAAACCTTGAGTAACATCTACACCCAATACACCTCCGGTATGTTTAGTCCGAAGTGTTAATTGAGTTCCCGGTTCTCCTATTGACTGGGCGGCAACAACACCAACCGGTACACCAATTTTTACAAGTTTACGATTTGATAAATCCCAGCCATAACACTGATTGCAAATGCCGACTATAGCTTTGCAGGTCAGAGGCGATCGAATATCAACGGAAACAACTTCACTGTTTTCAATGGTAGCAACAAGATCATTGTCTAGCAAAGTACCTTTGGCAACGATTAGTTTATTATTTTTGGGGTTAATGACATCGTTTGCTAAAATCCGTCCCAAAATCCGTCGACCAAAAAATCTTTCTCTACCTTTTTCGGTTTTATCAATGGTAATAAATTTAGTAGTGCCACAATCCTCTTCACGGGTAATACAGGTATGGGCAGCATCAACCAAACGCCGGGTTAAGTAACCGGCATCAGCGGTACGTAAAGCGGTGTCGGCTAAACCTTTTCGGGTACCCCGGGCACCGGTAATGTATTCGAATACTGATAGACCTTCACGGAAGTTAGATTTAGTGGGTAGAGGTACTATATTTCCCATAGGATCGACCATTAATCCTCTCATACCCGAAAGCTGTTTGATTTGATCTTTGGAAGCCCGTTTGATACCGGCGGCAGCAACTACTTTGATGGGTGAATCAACGTTTAAGGTTGCCCAGGTTTTTTCAGCAATTTCTTCGGTTATTTCCATCCAAATACTTTGACTTAAACGTTTTTTCTCGTCAAGGCTGATTAACCCCATTTTGTAATTGTCCTCGATTTCAGCAACTCTTTTGTTGGCTGCATTAACAATATTGTCTTTGTTGTCAAGAAAACCACAATCACTCATTGACAGTGAAATTCCTGATAAGGTAAAACCTTTAAAACCGATATCTTTAAGGTCATCGATTAATTTAACCGCTCTAATCCGACCGACTTCTTCCATTGTTCTGATAACTAAATCGGAAACGGATTTCTTCCCGGCCATTGAATCATTAATAAAACCAAATTCTTTAGGAACAATGGTGTTAAACCATATCCGACCGAATGTAGTTTTGATCAATTTATTATCAATTCTAACAGCGATTAATTGTCTTAAGCCGATTTTACCAATCTGATAGGCCAATTCGGCTTCTTCTTTGTCGGAAAAGAGATTTATATTGTCAAAACCTTCCTGTTCTATTTTGGCCAAATCTGATGCCTGAACTGATGTAATGTAATAACAACCAACGGCCATTTCCTGTGAAGGAATTGAAATCGGACTACCATCTGATGGTTTAAGTAAATTGTGAGAAGGTAACATTAAACGTCTGGCTTCCTGCATTGATTGTTTGGACAGAGGAAGATGTACTCCCATTTGATCACCGTCAAAATCGGCGTTAAAACCAGCACACATACACGGGTGCAGTCTGATAGCCAGACCATCAGTTAATATTGGTCTGAAAGCCTGAATTGATAGTTTATGTAAAGTCGGTGCGCGGTTTAATAAAACATAACTTTTTTTAGAAATTCGTTCGAGAATATCATAAACTTCAGTTACCCGATGATCGATTAGATTTTTGGCACTTTTAATATTTGCAGCTAATCCTGACATGATTAACTCACGTAAAACGAATGGCCGATAAATTTCCAGGGCAATTTCTTTGGGTATACCGACTTGATTTAATTTTAAGTCCGGACCTACTACGATAACTGAACGGCCAGAATAATCGACACGCTTACCCAATAAATTACGTCGGAAACGACCCTTTTTCCCACGGAGTAAATCAGATAAAGCTCTCGGAACACGTTTTGAAGATTTACGTTTATTTTTCGAGCTTTTTTGAGCATCGATTAAAGTATCGACAGATTCCTGCAACATTCTTTTTTCGTTGCGTAAAATTATTTCCGGT
This sequence comes from Candidatus Woesebacteria bacterium, assembly GCA_041910355.1. Taxonomy (GTDB): domain Bacteria; phylum Patescibacteriota; class Microgenomatia; order UBA12405; family UBA12405; genus JAYRQZ01. The sequence goes on from JAYRQZ010000169.1 coordinate 9,713, forward strand.
GCACCTAATTTAAGTAATTTCTTTAAGCGGTTATTGCGGTTAATTAACCGACGATATAGATCGTTTAAATCAGAAGTGGCAAAACGACCACCGGTTAATTGAACCATCGGTCTTAAATCTGGTGGAATCACCGGAATATTTGTTAACACCATCCAAGATGCTTTAATATCATTTTCAACCATACCGTTAAGGATCCGGATTTTATACATTATTTTTTTCTTTTTAAGTTTACTATTGGTTTTTGACAACTCCTTTTTAAGATTAGTGATGGTTTTGGGAATATCCAGT
>JAYRQZ010000170.1:0-2020 GCA_041910355.1 Candidatus Woesebacteria bacterium
ATTAAGTAATTCTTTAGGAGTAAATTTTTTTGAGAGAATTCCATCACGAGCTTCGGCTAGAGTAAGTTGATTAAGATTTGACATTTATTTTCTGATGGTGGCACTAGTAACAAAATAGCCATTTTTAGTTTTAGAGGCACCCGACAATGCCTGTTTTTGGGTAAATGAAGGAGTAACGGTGTCATTTCTAGTAATATTTTTTTTATGATTAACCTGAAAGGTTGGTAATACGGTTGAGGTATCCAACCCTTTCAAAATTTCGACATATTCAGCCGCTTGAGTTAGCTGATCTTTGATAAAAGATTCATCTGGTTTTATTGTCAAACGCGACAGCTTGGCAATATGGTGAAACTGATCGTCAGTAATGTTAGTTGCAGACATAGTTTATTTTATACGAGAATTAATTTTTTGGGTAACACAGATAAGATACTAAAAATAGATTGATTGTGGGTCGTCTTTCAATTGGCACGCCAATACTTAATAAATCACGAAAAACATTAACCCCTCTGCCCTCCGGAACATTTTCAATTATTGTACCCGGATAATTTAATTGGGCCAATTCCATAGACTGCCGCAAACTGACTCGGAAATGCGGTTGCCATTGAATTGGATTTCTAATTTCGGCTACGGTCCAATCGGGATGTAAAGAAATTCTCAATCTTAACAATTCTTTGAAATCAACTTGGAGTACACCTACATAGGTATCTGGTTGATATAGACTGTCAAATAGAGAAAGGTTTCGACATTTACCATCTATGTTGGGGCAACCGTGGGGATGGCGGGGATATGGTGCCCGACATAAGGACTGTATTCTCCGTTCCGAGCTTGTCGAAATTGGTCCATACAAAGAAAAACTACGATCTATTGTTTCTAATTTGGTGGTTTTGTTGGTTATCGAAGGATTTTAGACTTAAAACGAAGAAATTTCCAGCGGTATTGATCAATTAAATTGTAAACTTTGTATAAATTTTCATTAATTACAAGATCATAAGTGCCGACAAACTGAACCAACTGACCGCCATATCCTTGTTTGAAACGGTGAAAACCATAACCCTGATCTATCTCTTTGGCTTCAGGACCCAAACTACCCCACATATCAAAAGATTTTAATTTTTGTGATTTGCCAAATTTTATACATTCCCACATCAGCAAAGTTGGAGCCATAACTTCCCGTTTTATATCCAAAGAAGCTCCGTAAGGATAAAATAATTTGTCTTTTAGAGAAAATAACATAAAGGCGGATAATACTTGACCTTGATATGAAGCCAACATTATATGAGGAATACTGGTTTTTTTTAAAATTGACCAAAGATCACGATGATATTTTTCGGAATGTAAATAAAAACCCTGACGGCGGGTGGTATCAAAAAGAAGTTTTAAATAAATTTCAAAACCAGCGTCGGTGGTTTTTTCCTCGACTTTAACATCATATCTGTTGGCAATCTTAATGTTGTAACGGGTTTTGGGGTGCATTAACGACAAAAGCGTATCTTCCGGTTTGGTCAAATCAACAACAAAACTATAGGGATAAAAAGCAACTTTGGGAGATATTTTTAATCCGGGATAATCCATATTTACCGAAATTGTTGTCGGGTGATAATTGACATCAAATGTTTTTTGATAAACATCTGGTTCGAATTTTACAAATATGGCTTTTAAATCAACGGCAATTTTGCGAACATTAATTATCATTTCCGAATCGACCGATGGACCGCGAAGAATGGTACCGATTGTATAACCAACTTTCGGCAACGAATGAAAGGAAACTGAATAGGCAGAGATCATTTTTCGATTGTCAAAAACACCTAGTCGAACCACTTTGTGGCCCTGTGAAATCTGAAAATCACCCCACTCCCAGGTTTGAACAGGATGTTTGATCAATTTATTGTATTGATTTTTTTCTTCATCGTAGAGAATTCGGGTAACCATACTTTAGTATAATTGATATAACTAATTTATGACATATAAAGGAATAGATGACGGTGGTTACCCGATAGGACCAAGTACTGGTGGGTATAAA
>JAYRQZ010000171.1:0-10034 GCA_041910355.1 Candidatus Woesebacteria bacterium
ATTCGTAAAATCCCGGAAAATAGAATTAAAGATGTAATTTATTGGAATCCGGGAGATATTGATTATCCGATCGGGATGAATATTATGGACGTAAAGACAATAGAGCAAAAAAATATTATGATAAATGCTTTTATTGCTCTGCTATATAAACTTTATGACCCAAACCGTCAGGGAATTATGGGTCCGATGCTGGAAAGAACAATCAGAAATGTGATGTTGACAGCAATGGAGGAAGAAGGGTCGACATTGATAGAAGCTTTGAGATTATTAACCAGTCCGGAATTTGCCAAAAGTAAAATTCCAAATATTAAAGATCCATTGGTTAAAACATACTGGACTGAAGAAATGGCCAGAACTACTGATTTTCATAAGTCAGAAACTTTGGGATATTATGTATCGAAATTCGATCGATTTGTTAGTGATACTACGTTAAGAAATATAATTGGACAATCCAAGTCAGCCTTTAATTTTAAAGAAATTATGGATCAAGGAAAAATAATTATTATAAATTTGGCTAAAGGTAAATTGGGAGAAGAAAACTCATCTTTTTTGGGAACTTTATTGATCCCTCGTTTTATGGTTGCAGCAATGGAAAGAGCCGAGCAAAAAGAAGATCAAAGAAGAGATTTTTATATGTACGTTGATGAATTTCAAAATTTCGCTACACCTGATTTTATAGGGATATTATCCGAAGCTCGTAAATACAAACTTAATTTGACAGTAGCCAATCAATATATTGCCCAGGTACAGACTGAGATTAAAGATTCGGTGTTTGGAAATGTTGGAAGTATCGGTGTATTTAGAGTGGGTATTGATGATGCAAAATATTTGGTGAATCATTTTGGACCAGTCTTTAATGAATATGATTTGGTAAACAACGGTATTGGTAATATGTATTTGAAATTGTTAGTTAATGGTAAGCCAAGCGAACCTTTTTCAGTGGCACTCGATTGGGCTGAGGTTAAGGCTGTGGCGGGGAGCAATGAGATTGCTGCTGAGATAATAAAAAATACCAGAGAAAAATATGCCAAACCGAGAGTTGAAGTGGAGAAATCAGTGATTGAAAGGGCTAAATTGGTCATATAAGTAAATGGCGTTTATATGACAACGGTACGACTAATGGTTAATACCAAATATTGTTTGATGTTATACTGAACTGTTCGTTTAATAATTAACAGTTCTGAGATGATTGATGAAAAAAATAATGAAGGGTTAACTCCGGAAGCAGAAAGGGTATCGAGAGAAACAGTGGCGCGAGTCTTTTGGGATAAAGTAAGAAATACAGTTGAAGATTTAAAGAATAGTGAAAAGATTGGGGTTTTGATTAAGGCTGAAAAAGATACTGAGGTTAGGGACTTGGTTTTGTTAGGTTTGGCAATAATTGAATTAGTACCAGTAGCGGAGATGTTGAACGAAGGTAGTAAATGGGCTACGGTATTAAAAAAAGCAGAACAGCTGGCTCCAAAAGTAAAGAAAGAGGGTAAACTGGCAGGAATTATTTTAAACTTGTATCCTGATATACCGACTTGGTTGGTCGCGGCGACGGCGGGTTTGGATACTATTGGTGTACCGTTTGTGGGTGCTGCTCCGGAAGTACTTCAATTAGCAATAGATTTATTATGGAATGATACAAAAACTAGAGCTGGTTTGGGAAAAGAAGTAGTTGATGTTATCAAACGTAACTTTTTTGAAAAAAGTGAATATGAACAGCAACAGATAAAAGAAGCCCAATTAGCATTTGTAAAAATGGAGGAAAAATAAAATGGACAAGAGACAAGCATTGAAAGTGTTGATTGAAAATAGCTACGTATTGAGTCAACAAACAAAAGATAAGCTCTTGGTAATGGTTGAAAAAATGACTGATGAAGAGGTTGAAGAGTGGGGTAAACTTTTTTCTGAAGAACAGACTTTTGTAGCAGAAAACAAGGAAAATATATTGGCAAAGATTGATAGTTTGCAATAGTTTACCGTTTGAGTTGAATTAACGGCGGTGGTTGGCAGAGCGGATTTAATGGGTGACCGCAGTGGCCGTTTCGGAGTAGCGGGCATTGGGTTAATGTTCTGATGCCGTCAACTTCTTCAAAATAGATTAATGGTCCGATGGTTTTTCGGGCGAATGGTTTTTGGAGTAACCAATCGATTGGATTAAAAATAAATGGCTTACAGTCTATTATTCTGATATTGTCTGGGCTATTATGATTCATAAGCGATTATACTATAACAGTATAGTTTTGGTGAAAATAAGATAAAATGAGATATGAATCAGTTTAAGATAGCCTTTTTTGGAGTCAGGAGTTTAGAGAGGGAAACGATTGAAAAGGAAATAATAAATTTGGAAGCGGTTGGGGTGGGGATTTTTGAGGAAAATGTTGAAAACAATATTGAATTAGCTTGCAAATACGATGTTTTATCAATACCGATATATTCACAGATAAACAAAGAAATAATTGCCAAATTGCCAAATCTGAAAATGATAGCTACCAGGTCGACGGGAACTGATCATATAGATGTGGATGAATGCCGGAAACAAAATATTATAGTATCTAATGTACCCATATATGGATCAAACACGGTGGCGGAATATGCCTTAGCTCTATTATTGACGGTTGCCAAAAAAATAATTCCGGCACATCAGTCAGTTGAAGATGGGGATTTTTCACCAGAAGGATTAACCGGAATTGATATTGCCGGAAAAACTTTGGGGGTAATCGGAGTGGGGAAAATTGGTCAAAATATGGTTAAAATGGCCAGAGGTTTGGGGATGAAAGTATTAGGAGTTGAGCGAACCAGAGATGAAAAATTAGCCAAAAAAATGGGTTTTAAATATGCAGATTTGGAAGCATGTTTAAAAGAAGCTGATTTTATCAGTTTACATCTACCATCAACTCCGGAGACTTTTCATATAATTAATAAAAAAAATATTAAATTAATGAAACTGGGATCGATATTAATCAATACTTCCCGGGGAGCGGTAGTCGAGACGGAAGCAATAGTCTACGGCTTAAATAACAAAATTTTGCGTGGTGCCGGATTGGACGTAACTGAAGAAGAAGATAGGGTGGAAAATATTTCGATGGTGATGAGCCAAAAGCCAACTAAAGAGGATTTGAGAGAAGTGTTGAGTTTTCATATGTTGCGGGATCGGGATGACGTAGTGTTTACACCGCACATTGCTTTTAATACCGAAGAAGCGATTGGTAGAATTATTAAAACGACGGTGGAAAATATTAATAAATTTATGAAAGATAATGGTTGATGGGGGAGAACCGAGCGGAATAGAGCGATATGTTCCTGGTGCAGATGATATTGGGAAGTTGAGTAGACATTGTGTTGAATTAGTTAACAAGAATGTTGACGGTAAGCCTGGAGTTGACGTGAAAATGCTTGGTAGGTTACTTGATTATGGGAAAAAATGTGAGTCAGAATATTTGGATTATGTAAAAAAATTGCCGGAAGGAGATGTTGGAATAGGAAACGAAACAATTGTTTATCAAAATATGACTGCAGATCAATTGTATGTGACAAGTCAACTATTAGGAGCAATTGGAGCGACGATGAGTTTTGTTGAAACGATTGGTAAAGATGTAAAACCAAGAGAGAAAGGACAGAAATTGACAATCGATCAGGCATTATTGGCAGCGGAAGCAAACCGGAGTTTTACAGAATTTTTTATGAATATTCAGCAAAGGTTTGATTTGAATGAAGAAAATTTGGAAGGTATTTTTAATTCAATATTTTCTGATTCTAACTTGGAGCAGGAGTTGGAAGGAGCACGGGAAAAAACATTTCCCGGAGGGATAATGGCGGTCATCAGAAGTTATATGGCGTTGAGAGAAATTGCAGAGAAGGACAATTGGCCGAAAGGCAATTTTCGTTTACCGAGCGCCGAAGAAGATGTCTATTTTGGAGTTGATTTGATATGGGAATCAGAAGATGGAAGTGTTCGGAAAGCTTTTCAAATTAAAGGAAGTGTGGATATGGAAGATGTTGTAATAGAATCAACTGATGATGTAGTGTTGACGATCGGGGAAATTGAAAAAGGATATAATGTTCCATTGGAAAACATTAGAAATTATGGTGAAGAACACGATGTAGATACCTTTTGGATTAGGGCGCCGTCGTGGTGGATGGGTGGGGGTAAAAAACCAGATTAATTTTTCTGTTTTGACTTTGTAAGTGGCAGACTTTAGAATGGGGGATGAAGATAGTCATCATTTGCGGGGGGTATGGTTCAAAAATGTGGCCGGCATCAAGGCAATCTAAACCAAAACATTTTTTACCATTAGTTAACGGTAAGTCGTTGTTTGAATTGAACTGGGAAAGTTTAAGAAAAAAATTTAAGCCGGAAGAGATATTTTTGCAAACACAAGATGCTCAGGCGAAAATTGCTAAAGCACTGGTTCCGGAAATATTGAGTCAGAATATTTTTATTGAACCGGAGATGAAAAATCAAGGAGTGGCGACCGGATTTTCAGCGGCAATGTTTTACCGATTAAACCCCGATGAGCCGTTTATGTTGATTCAGGTAGATGATATCCGAGAACCGGAGGAAAAATTATTTGAAATGATGGATATTTGTGATAAATTAGCCCGTGAAACCGGTAAATATATTACCGGGGGTTTTAAGCCGGATTTTGCAGTAACCGGAAACGACTGGTTGATCAAAGGAGACAGAATTACCAAAACTGACGAGGTGGGAGTTTATAAAGTGGAAAAATTTTTATGGCGAGGTGAGGGGGAAAAAGCCAAATTACAGGCAGAGGAATATTTGAAACAAGGTAAAGCCCTACTTCATACTAATCACACTTGTATGACGCCGAGGAATTTTTTGGAAATGTTTAAAAAATACAAACTGGAATGGTATCAACCATTGATGAATATTGCTTTGGGTGGCGATATTGAAACAGAGTTTGCCAAATTACCACCTGGTCCTTTAGAAGATGTTACCCAGTTAGTTCATGCTGCCGGAGAATCTTTGGTGGTAGAGATACCGTTTGACTGGATTGATTTTGGTACTTGGGAGAACTTAAGTAAATATTTTGATAAGAAAAAATGGACTAAATATGATACAGATGTAATAGATATTGACAGTAAAAATAATTTAGTAAGAGCAGACAAGAATAAAGTAGTTGCTCTAATTGGAGTGAGCGATTTGGTGGTGGTGGATACTGGTGATGCAATCCTCATTTGCCGGGAAGATCAGTCGGGACGGGTGGGAGAAGTAGTAAACGTATTAAAAGAAAAAGGGAAGACTGATTTGTTGTAAAAAAGTATTTAAGAATTGGAAAAAGGGGTAGGGAACTAGATTATTATAAAGATTTTATAAAAGAAATCCATTGAATTGGATATTTGACCGACTATGATGTTAATATGAAATTTATTTTTGTTAGCGGTGGGGTAATATCGGGTTTGGGTAAGGGGATTACAGCAGCATCAGTAGGTTTATTGCTAGAGTCAAGAGGTTTGTTGGTAACCAATGTCAAAATTGATATGTATCTGAATGTTGATGCTGGTACTATCAGGCCACAAGAACATGGAGAAGTATTTGTCTGTGATGACGGGATTGAGACTGATCAGGATATCGGGCATTATGAAAGGTTTTTGAATAAATCATTAAGAAGTGAAAATTATATGACTACCGGTTCGGTTTATTTGAGTGTAATCAACCGTGAACGGGCTTTTGGTTACAAAGGAGAGGATGTGGAGGCAATACCGCACGTAACTGATGAGATAATAGGCCGAATAAAAAGAGCCGGAAAGGTCAATAAAGCCAAGGTGGTAATTGTTGAATTAGGAGGAACGGTTGGCGAATATCAAAACGGAATTTTTTTTGAAGCCGCTAGAATTATGAAGTTAAAGTGGCCTAAAGATGTAATTCATATCCATGTATCCTATCTGCCGGTGATAAAAAGTATTGGGGAACTTAAAAGTAAACCAACCCAACAATCGGTAAGAGTGTTGAATTCAATGGGGATACAGCCTGATTTTTTAGTGGTTCGAAGCGAAACAGAAATAGATCAGCGAAGGCGGGAAAGGTTGGCGTTATTTTGTAATTTGAATGATGAGGATATTGTGTCTAATCCGGATTTAGAGAGTATTTATGAAGTACCAATTTTTTTGGAAAAACAAAAATTTTCAGAAAAAATTATTAAAAAATTGAGACTAAAATTGAAACCGATTAAATTAAGCAAATGGACAAGATTTGTTAATAGTGTAAATTCTAATAGTAAAAGGATTAAGATTGCGATGGTAGGTAAATATTTTGCTACCGGTAATTATGTTTTAAGTGATTCTTATATCTGTGTAATTGAGGCCCTAAAACACGCCGGAGCGAAGCTTAATATAAAGCCTGAACTAACTTGGATAAATAGTGAAGATTTAGAAAAGGGAATTGATGTTTTAAAAGAGTTTGACGGGATTGTGGTTCCACAGGGTTGGGGGATAAGGGGAACAGAGGGAAAAATTAAGGCTGTAAAATTTGCCAGAGAAAGTAAGGTGCCGTTTTTAGGATTGTGCTTTGGGATGCAGATGGCGGTGATTGAATATGCTAGAAATGTGTTGGGTTTAAAAAATGCCAATTCAGAAGAAATTGACCCGAAAACAAAATATAAGGTAATTCATCTGATGCCGGACCAGGTGAAGTACTTAAAAAAACACCATTACGGTGGAACCATTCGACTTGGTTCATGGCCTTGTTCTATTAAGCCGAATACAAAATTATTTGAAATTTATAAAAATAATTTGGTACAGGAACGTCATCGACATCGATATGAAGTTAATAATGAATTTAGAGAGAGTTTGGATAAAGCAGGAATGATTATTTCGGGGACAAGTCCGGACGGAAAATTAGTCGAGGCGATTGAATTAAAAAACCATCCGTTTTTTATCGGAACCCAATTTCATCCGGAGTACAAGAGTCGACCTCTCAGCCCACATCCAATATTTGTGGCTTTTCTAAAATCAATACTGGGAATTTAAATTGGACCTAGCGCATTAATGTCACTCGAAAAATCGATCCGGGCGCTGGTTTGATACTGGTGGTGTAGTTTTGCTTCTAATTTTTTAACGGGTTTGACAAAAATTTCAGGTAATTCAACCGGGCCAATATCATTTTCACCTAATTCGAGTTTTTTGTCTAATTTTCTAAAAAACCTTTCAAAAACTACCGGCAAGGGAATGAATTCTGAACTGTCAGTATCAGTCGAGGGACCGGAGACAGCGATATTTTCCGATTCCTTTAGTTGATTAATTAAATCAAAATCCCTATCTGTTTGCAGAGTTTCAATGTCTGCTCCGTTTAATAATTGAGTCAATTTTATTTCCAGCACCTCGATTATTTTTTGTCTTTGTGTCTCGTCAACATCAATAGGAAGTGGGTTGTCGAATTCATCGAGTCCACAAAACCAGACTTGTGGATTTTTGGCAATTGCGATTAAGTTAGTTAACTGATTAACATATTCGTAACGGGGGTCGGAGGGCATCATTCTGACTATTTCCATTGTTTTTATTAAATTTATAATTTTGTACTGTATAAAAACTAAAAAACCCCGCTTTTGCGGGGTTTTGGTTTTCGATTATAAATCCAATCCCCCTAGGCAGGCGAGGTAATTTTGGTGGATTTAATAATAGAAATATTTTGATACATTGAAGGAATTATAAACAATATTTTTTGATTGTATACAAGATATATCGGTATTTTCAGTCGTGATGTGATTTGCTATAATTAGATATGAATAAAGCAGAAAAAAAGGAAAGGGTTAAAACATTATTAAATAAAGCCATTGAGGGAATGATATTTGGATTGCAAGTGCTGGCTGATACACCGGAAGCCCGTTTTTTGAATTTTAGATTAAATGATCCAACGGAACCATTTTTGGACAACCTTTTGAATATTGGAAAGAAAACTAGTGAAAGTGACAAATAAAACCCCCTCAATAAATGAAGGGGTTTAAATTTGACAAGTAGAAGAGTGAATTATTTTAATTCCACGGTAGCACCGGCAGCTTCCAATTTGGTTTTAGCATCAGCAGCAGCATCTTTTTTCATAGTTCCAAGATCTGCAGGGGCGGCATCGACCATATCTTTAGCTTCTTTAAGACCAAGTTCCGGTTTGAATTCGCGGACAACTTTAATGACAGCAATTTTGTTGGTACCGGCATTGGTGATAACGACATCAAATTCGGTTTTTTCTTCCGCAGCAGGAGCAGCACCAGCAGCAGCAGGAGCAGCACCAGCAGCAGCAGGAGCAGCCATGGCAACAGCTTTGACATCGAATTTTTCTTCTAACGCTTTGACCAATTCGGATAATTCCATTACTGATAATTCAGCAATTTGGTCGAGAATTTTGGTTAATTTTGCATCCATATTTTTTAATTTTAATAAATAAATAATTATTTTTTTGAATCAGCAATTGCTTTTAGAGTCATAACTAACTGAGTTTGATTAAAACGCATGGCATAAACCATTCTTTGAAGCGGATTTTTAAGCCCACCAATAAATTGAGCAATAAGAGTTGATTTGGAAGGTAAAGAAATAAATTTTTTTAATTCATCAACCAGCATTAATTTACCGCCATAAATACCATATTTGAAACTGGTTCTTTCCGACGATTTATTAACAGAATCAATTTCTTTAAAAGGGGCAACTTCATCGTCTTGACAGTAGACAATAGCAGTTGGACCGGTTAATTCTTCGGGTAAGGTAATACCTAACTTGAGCAAAGCCCGCTTGATAAGAGAGTTTTTGGTAACTTCAATAAAACCACCTTTTTGTTTGACGTTATCCCGAAGTGTAGCGATACCGGCAGCATCAAGTCCCTGATATTGAATCAGAGCAGCTGATTTAGTATCGGACAATTGTTGGGTAATTTTGGTAACCTCATCAATTCTTTTTTGGTTTGGCATAATTTAGAGCTGTAGAGCGTTAGTGCTTTAGAGCTATAGAATAAAAACTAAAAAAACTCGCTTTCCGAAGCGAGTGTAATTAGAAAATCTAATTTGTTCCTCGGTGAGACTTATGGAATGCTCACTGTCTTCGGTAGGACAAGGGTGATTATATACTAGATATTTAAAAAAACAAAGATGGTAGTTAGTTTTCGGGATTTGAATGGAATTCGGATCTTAAAAAAGCTTCGATATTATTTCTTTTGGCAATGTGGTCGGCAATGATTTGGGTGGAGTAAGCTGAAACAAGAGTAACAATGAAAGGAATAGCAATATCAATTGTTTTGGGTTGTTTAGTAATTATTTCCTTTAAAGCAAAAATACTAAGTCCGGAAGCAAGAGCGGCTGTAGTGTGACCAGGACCAGGACTTAATCTAATAAAACTTGATATTAAATGACCTATATTATGGGTTTTTGATTGGTTTAGTTCATTTAATGCCGCTTCGGCGGCTTTTTGCTCCATATGGTAGTATGCTCTGGCTTCATGGTTCATAAGTAATATTATATTATAGGATTATATAAATGTCAAGTTTGATTTTTGAGGGTTGGCAAACGATTTTATCGGTTTATAATCGTTTTGTTGTAAATTCATTTACTCTGTTCTTGATCATAGAATAAATCAAGATTCTATGATGGAGAAAAGGGGGAAAATAAGGAGGTAATTGCATATGACTCATGCAGTTAAAGAAAATCAGAGAATAGTTGAAATTGTTGCTACTATTTGTCCAATAAATAGTCGTCCGGGAATAATGTTTCGACAAGGGGGAAGAGAATTGGGAGAGGAGCTGAATCATGGTTCTAACGACGAGACTGTAATTAGAAGATTAGTTGAATGGGTGAATGGTAGAGTAGAAACGGATATTAAGCCGGCAGATGTATTGGGATTGCGGATAGAATATTGGAACACTCGTGCAGGGGTAAGAAACGCTAGAAAATTAGTGGAATATGTGGAAGAAATTGAAAGAAGAGGTATAAATTAGCTTACAGTACCCGTGATGTTCTCAAAAATTGTTCCTAAAATTAGGAAATTTTAAGAGTCTCTTAACATCACGAGCATTCAAGACACCAACCGGTGAAAAAGAAGGAGGAGAG
>JAYRQZ010000172.1:0-3387 GCA_041910355.1 Candidatus Woesebacteria bacterium
AGCCATCGTAAATCATTAATTCCACCAACTGTCCATACTATATCATCATCTAGAATCGGTTGTTGGTGGACTGACCAAATCGCATTACCATTTTGTACCAGCATGCAGTTTCTAACCCCAATTGATATTGCCGGATTAATATCCGATCGGGGGCTATCACCGATTACCATACAGTTCTCGGGCCTAACTCCAAAATATCTCATTGAATCCAGCCACGATTCAGCTGTTTTATGACCGTTTTCATCGACAATGTAAATATCGTCCCAGTCAAAAAATCTTCCCAAATTTAACCAATTATATTTACGCATTGTCCAATCTTTATTAGCATGAGTTACAATACCCATCGGTATCAATGTCTTTCTTAAAAATGTTAATCCGGATTCGGTAGAGTCAATATATTCAAGCGGGGTATAATATATTTGGCTTAAAACATTTCTTGCCTTCTGTGCAGCCGAATCGCTAAGTCCGTATTTTTGGACTGAATCGATAACTAAATTCCATCTAATTGGATTAACTCCGGTAGCTTCAAACAATCTGTCGTTTTCTTGCTCTATTACCCGCTTCCATTCATCTCTGGATAATAGACCTTGTTGGGCTAAATAGTCGTAACACAAATTCATCTGTCTTCTAAAAACCGGAACCGTTTTCCATAAAGTATCATCGCCGTCCATTAGAATCAACTTCACTCCTCTCTGTTCACACCATTTTCGAAATGCCAACTCCTGTTCAATTGGACTGGCATCAAACCTTTCCACCTGCTTCATAGGCTATTATAACCTACGAATTTGTTACAATATCTTATGCCACGAGTTTCTGATGTAGATACTGTTGCTCCGGATGATGCCTACCAACCGGATGTAGTCACCAATACTCAACCTCCGGTAAAAATCAAACCGGCCAATAAAATTACTCCGCCGACAAAAGTTAGTCCGTCGCCGGTTTCTGAAACACCAATCACCCAAAAAGTTTACGATATATTAGGTCACACTAAGCATTCACTATCGTCACTTTTAGTTAATCCTGATGTTTTCAATTTCCAGGAAAAAGATTCTGATGAAGAAATATTATTAGTTGCCAGGCAACATTGGGTTAATAATGTGGGCTGGATAGTGATTTCTGTTCTGATGCTTTTTGTCCCCAGTCTGCTAAAAATCGTCCCTCTTTTGTCGTCTTTCCCTCCCAGCTATCAATTTATGGCCGTTCTCTTTTGGTATTTAATCACCTTTGCTTATGCTTTCGAAAAGTTTCTTTCCTGGTATTTCAACGTTTATATCATTACCACCCGAAGGGTAGTAGATATTGATTTCAACAATTTACTGGTCAAACGTTATTCCGATGCTGAAATTGGCATGATTCAGGATGTTACTTCGGAAATTATTGGTGCTATACCGACAGTTTTCAATTACGGCAACATTCTTATACAAACTGCTTCCGAAGTTAATCAATTAATTTTTGAACATATTCCCAATCCGGAAAAAATCATTAAATTGCTCCAGGAACTTCGTGATCAAGAACACATTAACAGGGGAGGTAAAAACTAATGTTTCCCGAAATTAATCAGTATATTCAAATTTTGGAAAAATTATTTTTTGTTGTTGGCACCATAGTTTATTCAATTTTTGCCCTGATTGTGGTTAAACAAACTTCAATGATGTCCAAAAACGTCAACGACAAATTAAACCCGGTCTTAATTATTTTCTCTTATCTGCATCTTATTTTCTCGATTGTCCTAATATTCCTGGCAATCACGCTTTTGTAGTATCATAAATTAGATGCATTTTACCCTGCGTACTTTTATCGGTCGACCGATGAAAAATTCCTGGACTCAGTTTTGGGAAAACGAGCCCGACGATATTACTATTACCTCTAAAAGAGGTCATTTATTCGGCCTGATAAATTTTGATGTCAAAGAAGACACTGACATTAGCTCGCTCGGTCACGAATTAATTGCTGAAATCAACCAGTATTATTATTCATCAATTGATGACGACGCTCCTTTGCGTCTTAAATCAGTATTAACCGATTTTGTTTCCGGACTTGATTTTCAGTTTTCCAATATATCACTAATTTTAGCGGTAGTCATTAACGACCAACTACATCTGGCAATTCAAAACGGCGGTTATTGTATTTTGCAACGCGGCACAGCCATTTCTTCACTGTTAACCGGTGATGTAGGGGTAAAAATTATCTCCGGCAGTTTAATCGATAATGACCGAATTCTTTTATGTACTTCTAAATTTTTTACTGCAATTACTTGGGAAAATATCAAAAAAAATCTTTCATTAACTCAAATTCAGGATATAGAAGAAAATTTTCTCGCTCATCTTTATCATCAGGATGATCAGCACGGTTTAGCTGGTGTTTTCATTAAAGTTAATAATGACACGGTTGCTTTAGAAAAAGATAACTCCCAACAAACTGATATTGTTCCATCAGAAAAATCCAACTCACCTCCATCAATTCCCCGCCGGGAGTCAAAAAATATTTTTCATAAACTTTTTTCTCGTCGTTCGGTTTATATCACTCATCATGAAAATGCTTTTTTAAGTCGTCGTAAAAAATTAAATATCATTTTCTCAATTATAATTTTAATTGCTTTATCAGTTAGTGTTGTTATCAGTTCCCGTCAAAGTGAAATTAAACAAACCGAAAAAAAATATCAGGATCTCAAAACCCAGGTCGAAACCAAACTTAATAATGCCAAAACAGTCCAAAAAATTAACCTAAACAGTGCTTTAGCTGCCGGCAAAGAAGCCTCTGCTCTGATTAATGAAATGACTAAACTCAATATTCATGCTATCGAAGTCAATCAGCTTCGTCAGGAAATCACTACTCTGCTGTCGCAATCCGGTTCTGCTGCCGACTACGCTCCCGAAATGTATTTTGATACCACTATTATCGGTAATAATTTAAACTACTCTCATTTATTTTCTGCTAAAGATTCGTTGTATCTTTTGGACAGTCAAAATGGCCGGATAGATTTATTTAATTTATCCAATAAAAGCACCAACTCCATTTCTCTTGCTGACACTATCAAAGGAACGATTTCTTTTGCACTAAATAACGACAAAGTTTATTTACTCAATAATAATCAGATTTATGAAGTTCAAAAAAATAATTTAATTTCACAAATTGACATAATCAAACAAATACCCGATTTTACTGAAGGTCAAATTCAATTCTGGAATGGTAGTTTGTATCTATTGAGTTTAACCAGCCAAACCAATGCTGTTATTTGGAAATTTGTACCTTCCGCTTCGGGATTTAGTCCCGGTCAAAATTGGCTTAAAGATAAGCAAACTTTACCCATCGACACCACTTCTTTTGCCATCAACGGCAAAGTCTGGGTATTATCTCAAAACGGCACCATTGCTCCTTATAGCCTTG
>JAYRQZ010000173.1:0-1512 GCA_041910355.1 Candidatus Woesebacteria bacterium
GCCAATACGGAAAATACCAGCCACAATTAATACCACCAAAATAAAACCTATAAGATACTTTTTCGAAAAAAGGCTTTTGGGATTGTTTAAATAATTTTCAGTTGATTGTTCCGGTTGAAGTTCTGGAGAATTTGGATTATTTGTTTCGAGATTCATATATTAGTGTTTAGTCTTGATTAGATGTCTGCGGATTGATTAATGAAATATTGATGATCGCCACTAACACCATTAAGTACAACAATACGCGTTCATTTAAAATAGTAACATCAAAAAAGCCATAAGCCAACAGCCATACCAGCGCCAATGCAATATTTATGATCAAAGCAGAAGTTTTTGTGAAAGCGAACTTTATACTATGTAAATATTCCCAAGCTTTCCTAAATAAAGATAACCACGCCACGCCAAACAAAATCAAGCCAGCAATCCCGAGTTCAACCAATAAATGTAAGTACAAAGAGTGGGCAGTAATAAATTTCTGAGGTAAGTTGAAACGTAAATTCTTTTGATCCGCCACTTCTTCAAAGTTGGTGCTGTCACTTTGCGTTATAGAAGAGATAAAATTTCCGTAACCAGTGCCAAGTGGGTGAGTAAATGCATACTTAATGCTAGATTTCCAAATTTCCAAACGACCTACATTGGAACTTTCATTAAGATTATAAATACTGGCAGCGCGATCTAAAAAATTATCATCCGTATTAATCGTTCGAATAAAATTCAAACCCACAGAAATCCATGGCGAGATGACAAACAATACTACCACCAAGCCATAGCTAATAAATGGTAAAACAAGTAAAACTTTAGCCCGGTATCGAATCAGCAACAACAATCCAACAGTTACTGGGGCGAGCATTGCTAACCAAGCCCCGCGAGTACCGCTAGCAATAACTGCGAAACACAATCCAACTAGTCCAACCCAAAAATACCAGGGCAACGACTTTAAGGACCTTCCAGCAAAACGTGCTAACCATAAAGCCAAAGCATATATTACAATCACCGAAAACGCATGAGTATCTTGTAAAATCCCAAACATTCGCAAACTTTGACCGGCACCATCAGCGCTAAACCAAGAATTGGAATAAGTTAACACACTTCCTAACGCATTTCCGTAATAACTCCCCGACACTAAAGTAGCCCAATACTGCCAAAAGTAATATGGAGTTGCGAATAGACTAGCGAAGTATTGCACAAAACCCAACAATACCGTAGTTAACAGGGACAATTTTAAGTAATACAACAGTTTTGCAAAAGCGGGTTGAACATCCTTATTCGATTGATTAACAACCGAAACAACCGCCGTCCAATACAATAAATAAATATTTACCAAAAAAATAATTTGTTTCGCTCCGTGAATCTTAAAACGGGCAGCAAGCAAGGATAATGCACCCAGCACTACCAAACCAAGCAACCATTTATCCCATGGAGCCACCAACGTTCGCCAATTAAAACCCGAGCTTGAGTTTCGATGTTCAAAAATATGCTTAGCTAAAACTACTAAAAACAGCCATATTACCA
>JAYRQZ010000174.1:0-2970 GCA_041910355.1 Candidatus Woesebacteria bacterium
AAAAATTCGGCGACACCTTTAAGGGTACAGTCTCCTGTCGAATACATTTCAAATGCTTTCTTGATTATCGGTGCTTCGATAGGGTTGATATCAATTCCTTTGGTTTTACGATTGTTGATATAGCCAATCGGAGCGAAAGATGGCCAGAGTCCATTCTTTAATTTTTGTCTTATTCCTCGCCGGATATTTTCGCTTAAATTGTCAACATAATATTTACTCTGACCAAAGGCAATGTTTAACATAAATTTTCCCTGGGGAGTAGAGTCAAACCAAAAAGTTGGAAACTTTAAATCAAGTATCTTTCCCGTGTCCAATAAATAAATGATTTTTCCGCCATCTATAGAATTTCTGGCCAATCTATCCGGATGCCAAGCCAAAATACCTTGGGCTTCTCCTTTTTCCATTCTTTCAATCATTTGATTAAAAACAATCCTTCCTGGTTTCTTGGCAGTTTTTGCCTCGGTAAACGAGGCAACGATTTCAATTTTT
Source organism: Candidatus Woesebacteria bacterium (assembly GCA_041910355.1). Lineage (GTDB taxonomy): Bacteria > Patescibacteriota > Microgenomatia > UBA12405 > UBA12405 > JAYRQZ01. Next base: position 490 of record JAYRQZ010000174.1, read on the forward strand.
TGAATTGCGGCAAATTCTTTTAATTCAGCTATTTGATCACAGATACTTTTTATTTGTCTTTCTTCATTGTCGGTTGATTTTCTCGCGTATAGAAAATATTTCATTTTTTTAAGCCCGCATTGGCCGGAGTTTATAAAGATAAAAATTTCGGATTTCAGGGCAATATCGGCTGGCGAATTTTGCTAAATTCGCCCTCATTTTCTGATTGGCGGAGAGAGAGGGACTCGAACCCCCATGGCCTTGCGACCGTCCCGCTTCGAACGGGGTGCCTTACCAATTCGGCGCATCTCTCCAAATTTACCTATTCTATCACCCGACTTTTTTTCTTGGAACAATTACGTCCCACGGAATCTTGTCTTTTTTACATCTCCTTCCAAAAAATATATTCAAATCGGTTAAATCCCAAACAGCTCCGTCTTCATAATCAACATTTCTGTCAAGGACGATACCGTTGTCAAAATCAACCCTGACTATTCCTTCTGGTAATTGATGCCAAATATCGTTTTCCCGCCACAAACTGTTTAGTGTTTGTGTTTGAAATCCGGCAATAATTTCATTTTCAGGTGCGCAATTTGCCGCAACTTGAATATTTGCTCTAATAGTTGCAATTAATTCAATATCTTTTAATAATTTCATTTATATTTTCTAATATTATTACAGCAACACCGATTCTGTTACTTTGCGCTGGAAATCAACTCTTGCCTCCAACTCAAGACCAAACGGTCCTTCTACCAGAACCGAGGGTATGCCCAATGAATAATAGACCCAATTCTCCAATGCTCTAGGGTCATATTCCTCAGCCACTACCATATCATGTTCGATCATTCCTCCCAAAACATTGTTAACCACCGGCAATTTGGCCAACATCCGGTCGTCTATTCTTGCCTTAATCCTTTTCGCATACGATCTTCTGTCTGTTTCATTTATTCCGACAGTATAAATATAACCAATTTTTGGCATTTCCGAATCCTCGTGATACGACACGCACAATCTTATTGGTTTATTCCGTAAAAATCGTCTTATTTCATCTTCAACCAAATATGCTTCTCTGGGTTTATAATATGCTTCGCAATCACCCCAACCATCATTATAGTTTCGTTGTTGTGCGTCGTATCTTAACAATATTTCATGGGAATTATCTGGATATTTCAATCCATATTGATTTACTATCGGAAATATTAAAAAACTTTTGCCGTATCTTCTGTACTCTTCGAAATTATCCGGGTTCAGAACAAATTTAATTCCAGAAGTTTCTTCCAAATGCAATCCAAAACCAGCCAAAATCGTTTCATTATCACCGGCAGATGTCATCGCTGGTGCGTCGATCACCGGAATCCGTAGATTATCTTTTTCCAAAAAATATACCTTTGCCCCCGAATCTTTCCAGGCTGACAACCCTTCTTTAAGCCATCTATTGGCAATGTGCTCTGCCATAGTGCGCCTACCAGGAATCGAACCTGGATCAACGGTTCCGCAAACCGCTATTCTATCCATTAAACTATGGGCGCTTTTATAGAGTGAATTATACCCTATTTTGGATATTAATTAGTATTTCTAAAAGTTATCTTTTCTTTACCGTATCTACTTCTCTTTTTTCCAATGGTAATTTTTCTGCCGCCCAGGCAGTTAATTTATCAATAAAACTCGGCGCACTTTCAATCATCGGAATTTTTTTAATAAAAATCTCTTTTAATTTTTCTTTATCATTGGCTTTCATTACCAAAGACACCACTCTGGGAAATCTTAGCACTGTCCCTAAGTGAATCATCTCCGAACTCAAATTAGGTTTAAACCAAAATTTTTCAAAAATATCCCAAAAATACTGCGTGTCCCCTAAATATATTCCTCTGTTAGTAATTCTGTATTTAATTTCTCCCGGCGGTACTGTCGATAATACATAAAACAAAAACAACAGTGATCCCAGGGCAATTATTAGAAAAAACTCTTTGATAAAAATTAAAATTACTGAAACCAGTACCAAGATTGCGATTGAAGTAATCCAAAAATCTTTATCTTTTTTTTGAAATGCTCTTTCTGCTGCCGTCCATTCGTATAAAGTAATTTCCTCATTAAGATTATTAAGTGGATCTAAGTTAGATTCTTTCGTTTTACTGTTTTCCATTAATATCATCTTATCATAAATAGCACTCCCGATTTGGTATACTAAGCCACGCATTTTGGAAGGGTGCGGCGAATGGTAAGCCACGGGTTTGCTAAACCCGCGTCCGAAAGGGCATGAGGGTTCGACTCCCTCTCCTTCCGCTCAATTTTCAAATCTTGGTTTTGAAACAACAACTCTGCTGTCTATTTAATAAATTGTTCCAATTCTCCAGCAAAAGTTTCTTCCGGTCTAAAACCAATAAAATCCTTTACCACCTCTCCTTTGACAATCAGTTTCATGTTAGGAATACTTTGTATCTGATATTTCATCGCCAATTCCTGATTGTCCGGTTGTTCGGTGTCTACTTTAACAATTTTTAA
>JAYRQZ010000175.1:0-7013 GCA_041910355.1 Candidatus Woesebacteria bacterium
ATCAATCGTATCTTACCTAAATAAACCGATAATCAGTTACGGAATAGAAAATACATCAGATTATCAAGCCCAAAATATTTCCCTAACCCAAAATACTCTGACATTCTCCGTAAATAAATTTCAATATAAAACCAACCAGCCTTTTTACCATCAGATTTATAACATTTTACTAACACATACTGTTTTATCCCAATTAAATTTAAGCCCGGATATACTTCTAAACGTAATTAAACAATTTCCCGATATAAAAGGTAGGGGAGAAGTTGTTAAAAATAGTCGTAACATATTAACTCTGGTTGATTTTGCCCATACACCGGCAGCACTAGAAACTATATTAAAATCATTACGAAAAATTACCAAAGGCAAATTAATAATTATTTTTGGTGCCACCGGCGGCAGAGACAAATCCAAAAGACCCTTAATGGGTAAGGTGGTGTCAATGACAGCCGATATTGCTATTGTTACTGCAGACGATACCCGCAACGAAGCTATAGAAACTATTAACAATCAAATAATAAGCGGGTTTGATCAACACCGCATACAACAAAAATCATTCACTTATCATAATATTTTTAACCGTCAGGATGCATTTAATTTAGCTATCAAACTGGCATCCAAAGGTGATACTGTTATTGCCTGTGGTAAGGGTCATGAAACTACCATTCTTCATGGAAAAACAGAATATCAATGGTCCGAAGCCGAAGCGTTTAGAACTGCCTTCAGAGCTAATAAAAAATAATATGCCCATATACAATCAAAACTTAACCATACCCTTAATCGATATTTACCAACAAGGATTTTTACCTCAAAGAAATAATCGTCACTATTTCTATAGTGACACCAGTTGTCGTTCTGATTTAAAACAATTTGAACTTAGTTCCGAAAATCGGCGAATTATCAACAAAACCAATGAATATAAATTTTCATTAATACCACTATCAAAATTCAAATATACCGTAAGTATAAAAAAGAAAATTTTTAGTTGGGTAAAAAAGCTTGGATGGGATTTTCCGGCACCATCCATAAAAACAGTATTTACTGATCATATTTTTAACAATTTATATATATGGACAAACGATCAGAATCAGGAAATCGCCTATAGCCTTTGTTATTTTGATAATAAAATTTCACATATCGGTTATGTTTTTTACGATCCTATCGTAAACCATAGCAATTTACCGATCCGATTGGTTCTCCAATTCGTTATCGACAGTCACCAAAAAGGACTGGATTATGCCTATCTTGGGCGTTTTTCGGAAAGTCTGGGTTTTTATAAACGTAACATGCCGGGATTTGAATATTACTCCGATGGGCAATGGTTAAAATATTAACATTAATATGCATATTCATATCATAGGTATCGCCGGCACCAAAACAGCACCTTTAGCAAAAATTTTGTCTGACATGGGACATCAAATAACCGGATCAGATCAAGTTAAAATATTTCCTCCGATCAGTACAATTCTTGACAATGCCAAAATAAAACCCAATACACATACCATAAATAATGATATTGACCTGGTAATCGTCGGAAATGTTTATAAATATTTCAAAAACACTCAAGACGAATTTGAAATAGTAAAAAAATTAAAAATACCTTATATCTCCTACACCAACTATCTTGTTAGTAACTTAATAAAAAACAAATCGATTCTGATTGCCGGATCATATGGCAAAACTACAATTACTGGCCTGCTTAGCTTTGTCTTTCTTAGCTTGAAACTGGATCCATCATTTATGTTTGGTGGTGAACCAATAGATGGTTTTTTTCCTACCCGTTTTGGTCACTCCGACTGGTCTATTGTTGAAGCAGATGAAAACCACAATGGATTAGATACACAGCCTACGTTTTTATATTATCCAGTTAAATATTTAATATTAACAAGCGCTCACTGGGAACATAAAGATTCATACAAAACAGTAGAAGAAAATTTAGCAGCATATAAACAATTGATTGAAAAAGTACCAACTGATGGCGTTATAATCTACAATGGCTTAGATCCGGATATTAAGAAAATATTAAAGCACAGCCGTGCGAAAACTATTAATTACATTACTAACAAAACATTCAAATCCAAATTAATTGGAGAATATAACCAACATAACATATCGGCTGTATATACCTTATGTAATTACCTCGGTATAAATCAACCTGATGTAATCAAGGCGATCGAAAAATTTCCCGGAATAAAACGCCGTCTCGAAATGTTAGGGCAATGCAAAAATATTATAGTATTTGACGATTTTGCTCAATCTGCCGTTAGAACCAAAACAGCTCTTCGGGCATTAAAATATTCATTTCCAAACTACCGGATTAGAGTATTTTTTGAACCCAGAGCATCGCTCCTTCAGGACAAAGCTAGTTTAAACGGTTTTGATCAAATATCTAAACTTTGTTATGATTTTGTCCTGGGTAAAATCCAATTTTCCAAAACACTTGACAAAAACAAACGAGTTACGGCCAGAGATTGGCAAAATCAAATTGGAAAAAAACTTAAATATATTCCGATAGACAACGATATAATCGAATTTTATCACCGTGAACTGAAACCCGGAGATCTATTGATCCACTTAAGCTCAGGGGGAATGGAAGGTCTAAACACCCTCAAAACAGTTTATAATCAAATAAAGACATGATCCATCTATACCTAGGACTACTCTTATTTTCATTTTTAACAACCAGCATCTTGGTTGTTCCCTTTATTAACTTGTTATATAAATTAAAATTTCAACGACAGCAACAAACAACTTTAGATTTTCAAAATAAAAGAACACCGATTTTTGATAAATTTCATTCCCAAAAATCCGGTACACCGGTTGGGGGAGGCTTATTAATTATTTTTGCTGTCAGCATTCTTTTTTTATCCCTTTTTCCTCTTCTTAGTTTCAGTAAAATATTTATCTCCAGCAATTACAATATCAACCACGAACTTTTTATCATTTTCTTTACTTTCTTTGGTTTTGGTTTGTTGGGATTGTACGACGATGTTCTCAAATTTTTCGGTTTTAAAAAAACCGGATTTTTTGGATTAAGAATGAAATATAAATTAGGATTACAACTAGTAGTTGCCCTTATCATTTCCTTATATATCAAAATAAATATGGGAATGGATTTTATTTATATACCTTTTCTCGGCGCTGTCAGACTGGGATATTTGGCTGTTCCCTTATATACCACCATCATTGTTTCCTTTGCTAATTTTTTTAATATCACCGACGGACTGGACGGATTATCTTGTGGCCTACTAATGATATCTCTGTTTGCTTTTTGGTTTTTGTCAAGTCAGACTCTCGACACTCCAATATCGATGTTTTTAGCTCTCTGGATCGGTTCTTTAATCGCTTTTTTATACTTCAATGTCTATCCGGCTAGAATTTGGTTGGGTGATGTTGGCTCGATGTCTTTCGGAGCCACCATCACAGTCATCGCCATATTACTTGGCAAACTTATACCACTTGTTATTGTCGGTTCACCTTTTATTGTCGAAGGTTTAAGTAGTGCCTTGCAAATTATCAGCAAATTGTATTTTAAGAAAAAACTGTTTCCTGCCGCTCCAATTCATTTAACCCTTCAGAAAATCGGATGGGAAGAGCCAAAAATTGTCTCCCGGGCTTGGTTGGCCGGAATTATATTAGCTGTTTTTGGACTATGGTTGGGACTAAATTAGATCTTTTAAAACAGGAAATAAATTCTTATTTAGGAATTCCCTATTTTAGTAATACTAAAAAAACCATCTCATCTGAAAATGCCCTGGTTGGTAAAGGCACTGCCAAAGAAATTGCCCTAAAAACCATAGAATTAGCCAACCTCCAAAATATTAAACTCTTAAATCTTTCATCCAAGCAAATTTATAATTTCCAAAAAAAGAATCATTTGGGAATTGATTGTTCCGGTCTTGTTTATAATCTTTTAAAAATTATTGAACCAAAAGTTGATGATATTTTAATTGGTACTGAAGGTAAAAAAGGTGTCCGTCGATTATCAGCCAATCTGTTAACCTCTGCCCCCAATGCCGCCAAACTTTCAACTTACGACGTCAAACCCGGTGATCTAATCCGTGCCGATAATGGCAGACATGTAATTTTTATTATTGAAAAAATTAACGACACTATCCATTATATTCACAGTAGTGATAAAACAAAAATCTCCGGAGTTCATTTAGGTTTTATAGAAATAATTAATCCTCAAAAACCTCTAAATCATCAAATATGGTCCGACCAAACAAAATTGGATACAAATTATTCTCTACTTATCGATCCCAAAAAAGAAGACGGCATTTACCGTCTAAACTGTTTAAAATAATTATTTTTCCTCGATTAATTCCTGATATTTTAGCGGATCTATAGATAATATTTCCACTTCGGTGCCACACTCGCTACATTCCAATATATCGCCTACTTCAATAGTTTCGTTTTGCTCAATATTTGTACCACAATCGGGACAAATAACTTTAGTGTTATCCTGATTCATTTTGTATCCAAAAAATATATAATTATCATTATTATTACACAATTATGACACCATTATTAAATATCGATTCTTTTTATGTCAAAAGAGAAGATCTCAACCCCACCGGTTCAGCCAAGGACCGGGCAATTGAATCACAGACAAATCACCTTCAACAATTGGGTTTTCAAAAAGCAGTAATTTCCAGTAGCGGTAATGCTGCTATTTCGGCCAAATATTATTGCCAACTAAAAAATATTGATTTAGAAATTTTCGTATCTCCCAAAACAACTCCGGAAAAACTAAAATTATTGGAATCTGCCAAACTTCATTATTCGCTAACACCAATATCCGATGCTATTAAATTCTCCAAACAATTTAATTGTTACAATTTAAGACAATCAACCGATCCGGTCGCCCAACAAGGTTATAGTGTAATTGGCAGTGAAATTGTCAGCCAATTACCAACCATTACCAGTACATTTATTCCGGTAGGTAGTGGCACAACCTTAATTGGAATATCAGAAAAATTGCCATTGTCTGTAAAAATATTTGCAGTCCAACCAGCATCTCATGCCCCAATCGCTTCTTTGTTTGACAAAAATTTTACCCCGGAAACCGAAACGGTTACCGATTCTTTGTCAGTAAAGTTTACTCCACTTAAGAACAAAATTTTAGCCACCATTAAGAACAGGGGCAGTTCAGCCATTGTGGTTCAAAATCAGGATGTCTTAAATTGTTATAAAATGCTTAAGAATCTTGATATATGCACTTCCTACGAAGGTTGTTTGGCTCTGGCCGGTTATTTCAAAGCAGTTAAGTCAATTGACGTGGGCAAATATCCAGTTATCTTATTAACCGGCACTAAAAGATGAATCCAAACATAACAAATTTAATCAACTCCTTGCCTTACGATTTTTATTTTTTGGTTGTCGATAAATATTTGGATATTAATTTACCCATGGTAGATAATTTTTACACCCTTTCTGCCGAATCCCTTTCAATTGAACTCAGACAAAAAAATTCCGGCTGTCTTTTAAATCATCCAAAAACTATCAAGTATATTACCGAAAGGTCAATTAAAAAAAGACGTAAAGTAGCCATAATTCCATTTAAACCTTCAGCCAAAATTGATTATTTATGCCAGCTATATCAATGGATTCAAATTTCAAATTCGGGCAAAATCAACCGGATTCTGGAAGATAAGATTAAATTTACTAAATTATGTCAGGATTATAAAATTGAAACAATTCCAAATTTTATAACCAAATTTAACCAACAGTCTTTTAGTCAAGCACAAAAAAAATTTGGGAAAACTTTAGTAATTCAAACTCATTTTGGGTGGGCCGGCAACAGCTCCCATTTGACCAACGACTGGCAGCAAATTTCAGCTAAAATTATCCCCGAAACGTTGGTAAAATATACTCCTTATCTACCGGGATATACTCTAATCAATAACTGTTGCCTAACTTACCGGGGATTAATTCAAAGCCCTCCCGGATTTCAATATACCGGTATAAAACCATTTACTCAAAATCCTTTGGCCACCGTCGGCCGCCAATGGCCATCAAACTCACCGCTAGAGATTAATCAACAGGTAATAGAGAAAACCATTGTTTTCTCAAAAATATTAACTGATTTAAAATACAAAGGGTTTTTTGGTCTCGATTATTTAGTTCACAATAACCGTTTATATCTTCTCGAATGTAACCCTCGACTCACCGCTTCTTTTGCTTTTTATACTTATCTGGAATTAAACCAAAACTTAACCCCTTTATTTTTTTACCATATACTTGAATTTTTGAATATTGACTATCCACTTGACATAGCCAAAGAACAAATGAGATCAGGAAATGAGAAGATTGTCGGTTCCGAAGTTACCTTAAAAAACATTTCCGGTACAACCATTAAAAAATACCAAAGCAGCAATCCATTATTAAGCAGTACCAATCAGTCCGATTTTGAAATAAACATACCTTTTGATAAATAATGAAAATTTCATTAATTAAACCTTTTTGGCAGTCAATAATTTTTCCCATATCTTTACTTCTTTTAATCGGCATTATTTTTATTTCTGCCTCATCAATACCAGAAGCAACCAAAACCTTAGGAGACAAACTTTATTATATTAATAAACAAATATTATCAACCGCCGCGGGTGTTATTGCTTTTGTAATTGCCTCGAGAATTAATTTAAATTTTATTAAAAAATTGGCTTTACCTATGTTTATAGTTTCCGTAATATTATTAATTTTGGTGTTAATACCGGAATTTAGCAATCAAATACTTGGTGCCAGACGATGGTTGGATTTAAAAATTATTAGTATTCAACCATCGGAAATTTTTAAATTTACTGCCATAATTTTCTTCGCCAAATTATTTTCATATGAAACGTCTAGAAATATTAAAACTCTTTTTCTGTTTCTTGTCGGTCCTTTATGTCTAATTATTATTGAACCAAATTTCAGTACCGTTGTTATTATTACTGCCATCATAATTACTATGTATTATTCTTCTGGTGGTGAAATTATCTCTCTTTTGGCTACCTGTTTCATTATTGTTTTTA
>JAYRQZ010000176.1:0-4214 GCA_041910355.1 Candidatus Woesebacteria bacterium
AACCACCAAAAACCAACTAAATAACCGGCAATAACGTCGGATAAATAATGAACTCCCAAATAAATCCGGCTTAAACCAATTAAAAAGACAATTAAAACGCAAAAAACGGAAACAGCAATACTTAACAGACGGCGGCGAGTAAAGTGATACAGATAAAAAGAAATAGTGGCATAAAAAACCAAAGAATTCATAGCATGGCCGGAGGGGAAGCTGTAAGAATCTACTGAAATGAGGGGTGAAATAAGCGGCCGGGGGCGCTGGATTAATAGTTTAAGCGAAGAGTTGATAAACACTCCCATTAAAAAAATAATCAAAAACAACAGCGCATATAGGCGGTGTTTGCGCCAAACTAAAAAGATAGTAATAGCCACCAGAGCAATTAAGATATAATCGGCGCCAAGATCGGTAATAAACAACATCAGACTGGTCAGCAGAGGGTGACGAAATAAATAGACAAAATTGGAAAAAAGATTGTCTAAAATCTGGGTATTGGTTTCAAAAATTTCGGTGGAAAGATATACAAATAGCACCCCTAAAGAAATACTAGAAATAATCCCCATAGAAATTTCAATAAACAGAATAAAAGCGGTGTGGGAATTGGCCAATAAATCATTTAATTTTAAAAATCCGTTGACTACCGCCTTTTTCATTAAATAATTTTAACATTTTGAAATGATTAAAATTAAGGTTAGACTAAGATATGAACAAAGATATGCAAAAATTTATTAAAAGCTTTGATTATGCCATAACTGGAATAAAAACCGGATTTAAAGAAAGAAGTATGAAGATCCATGGGATGATGGCAGTGATAGTAGTCGTGGCTGGTCTGACTGTCGGTATATCAATATGGGAATGGATACTGATAATAATGCTAATCGGAATGGTGTGGGCGGCAGAATTAATTAATAGCAGTATTGAACAAATGGCCGATCTGTTGCGCGAAACCCACAAATATGAATACAAAACAACCAAAGAAATCAGAGATATGGCAGCCGGAGCGGTGTTGGTAACCGCGATAGTAGCAGCAATTGTCGGAATAATTATTTTTGGCTCAAAAACTTTTGGTTAAACAACCGACGAAAGCAGGGGTATTTTTTTGATCAAAAAAACAGAGGCAGTAGATAGAGGGACTAACAAGATAAAAGTGATACTCATCCAGCCAAGCGGTTCCCGATATAAAAAATCTCTAAAAATAGGTGTTTTGGTAAAAATTTCCAAAATAAGCGGATGAATTAAATATACTCCCATAGACAAATCAGCCAATGCCCGGATTCGACCTAAACGATGTTTCTCAAAAAATTCATTACCGATACTAATTAATTTGGTAAATATTACAAAAGCCGGGATGGCAATTAAGGGTGATAGACGATGAGTCAACAAAGTCCCCTTGTCGCTGATACCAAAAATATTTATAAAATAAACGTCAATAATAACCCCGATTAAGGGCAATATCAAAGCCAACCCATACCACCAACGGAATTTAATATTTAATCTGGAAATCCAGATTCCGCCAAGATAATAGCCAATATAAAGGACAAACCAATTATAAAATAAATTTAATTGCGGCCAGGCCAACCAAACAGCGCCGAAAGTGTACAAAAATGACCAAGTTGTCAATAGCGGCACCATAAAATTAAGAATTGACTGCCGATGGCTAATTTTTTTTAATAAGGGGGTAATCAAATACAAACCAATAATTAAAAATAAAAAATAAAGATGATAATAAATTTCCGCCCGCCAAATCCGGCTAACAAAGTCAATCAGAGACGGATTGAATGACTGAAGCCGAGCGTCTAATAAATAGTAAACAATGCACCAAAAAACAAAAGGAATAAGCAAACGATTTAGACGGCGACGATAAAAAACTGATGGAGTTGATGAAGATGAAGAATTAAGAAGTAAATAACCGCTAATCATGACAAACAAAGGTGTCCCCCAACGAAAAATCGACTGCAGCACCAAGGACAATGACCAAGCGGCGCCGTCGATTTTCGGATGAAGATTAAAAATTATGCCGGATATATGGATAATAATTATGGCCAGTATCGAAATTAATCGAATAAGATCAATGTGGTAGTGATGAAGACGGTCGGGCATAGTATAGGGAATTATATTAAAAATTTTCTTAAAAACAGCTGACTACTTGCATTATCAATAAAATATTTTTATTATATGTAATCTACTACTATTTTGATATTAGTTTATGACTAGGATGATAAAAAATAAAAAGCTTAACAGATCGGTATGGAATATATCCCCAAAATTATTTCCGGTAAACGGAAAGATGATGAGTAAAATTAAATTTTTAGTCCGTTACGGCATATTGGCGCCTTCGGGGCACAACAGTCAGCCATGGAAATTTAAAATTGAAGAAAATAAATTGACAATATTACCGGATTTTAGCCGATCCCGACCGGAAGTTGATCCGGACGACCGGGAATTGTTTATATCGCTTGGGTGTGCTGCCAAAAATGTGGAAATAGCCGCTTTAAATTTTGGAATGATATTTAGCAAAGAAATATTAAAGGGGAAAATTGTATTTACTTTTAAGGAAGGCAAGGTAATAAGTAAACACGGCGAATTATTAAAAGCGATTACCGACAGAAGAACTTACCGGGGTGAATTTAATGACAAAACAGTTGAAAAAGAAATTATTAACGATTTAACTGAAGATAATAAAACAAGCGCCTGGGTAGAAATGTATTACCAAAAACAGCAAAAACAAAAACTAGCTAATTTGGTATATGACGCCGATTTGGTGTGGTTTAAAAGCAAGGAATTGGTGGAAGAAATGGAAGGTTGGCTAAGAGATGATATTGAATCGTCAAAAGACGGACTGCCAACCGGGGTGCTAAATTTATACAAACTGGCAACAGAGATAAAATATTTGTTTAGCGGCGACAATCAGGTGGCCAAAGCCAAAGCCGAGAGAGACCGGAATTCGGCGCTGAATTCGCCAATACTGGCGGTAATTGCATCAAAAAAAGATGAGGTAGAAAATTGGGTTGAGGCCGGGGAAATATATCAATTGCTGGCATTAAAATTAACCAACTTGGGTTTAAGTAATGGCTTTTACAATACAGTGGTGGAATTAAACGGACAGCGGCGAAAATTAGCAGCTAGTTTTGGAATAAAAGGAAAAGTTCAACTGTTACTTCGAATCGGATATGCCAATAACAAAGTAATACCTTCCCCCCGACGGCCAATTGATGAAGTGATTGTATAAGTGAATTATCAGCTATTTGGGGTAAAATAAGAGGCGTTCCCGTAGTCCAATGGATAAGATACTCCCCTCCGAAGGGAGCGATGTGGGTTCGATTCCCACCGGGAACACAGATAAAAAATTTCTAATGTCAAATATCCAATTTCCAATAAACTAATTTCTAATAAACTGGAATGAAAGTATAATAGGCTATGGCAGAACAGCAAATACACGACAATTTGTATTATGATGAGCGGTCAGCTGGTGGAATAGTTTACCGGACAGAAGGCGGCAAAATTCAATGGCTGATTGTGAAAACAATACCCAGAAGACCGGGTAAAAATAATAAAGGTTTTATCTACAAATTCCCCAAAGGGCATTTAAAAGAACGGGAGGTGCTAAAACAAGCAGCGTTGAGGGAAGTGGAAGAAGAAGGCAGGGTAAAAAGTAAAATTGTAACCAAAATTGGATCAAACGATTATATTATTTGGGATAAGCTACAAAAGCGGAAAATTATCAAAAAAGTGACATTCTTTTTGATGGAATATTTGGGAGAAAGTAACCTAAAATATTATGATACCGAAGTGGTGTTGGGCAGAGAATGGGTACCGTTTGACGAAGCGGCGCACAAACTGGCATTTGATTCGGAGAAAGTGTTGTTGCAGAAGGCAAGGTGGAGACTAGATGAATTGATGAGAGCGAAATAATTGCTTTGTTTGATAAAATAGGTAGAAATGGAGAAGCTCGCCTTCGCAACGCTTCGGCGGAGCAAGTCGGACCATCCTTCGTCCTTCGATAAACTCAGGACTACGGACTGGCACAGTAGTGGTTTCCGCCAAAGGCGGATTTTCGCTACGCTCGACATTCCACCCTACATAGTCTGGGGTTAGGATAGACTAATTATGGAGAGGTCGGATAGTGGTTCATTCCACAGACCTGGAAAGTCTGCGCTGTAAAAGGCTCGCGGGTTCGAATCCCGCCCTCTCCGCAAGGATTGACAAACGCTTGGAAG
>JAYRQZ010000177.1:0-5991 GCA_041910355.1 Candidatus Woesebacteria bacterium
ATTGTCTCCGCCACTTTTTTGGCTACTCTGGCCATGTATCTGGCCTGGTCGCCGGTTGGTGACAAAAGTGTTGAGGGGATTCAGGGTAGGTATTGGCTGCCCTTAGTTCCCTGTTGGTTGCTTCTGATAAGTAGTTTAATATCCCGTATCAGACAAGCCAAATTATTCAAAAATATCATCCTTATCTTAACCCTAACTGCTGCTCTGTTTACCATCAGTCAAAGTCTCTACTCCCGCTATTACGATTATTCCCAAAATTGGGCCAATCGACTGGATTCAAATACTGTTGCTTCTAGTTTACTGGTAGTCGATACTCCAAGTAATCTGGTCAAAGATGTCAGGGGCCATTATGTTTCCGGTCTGGCTCTAAATCTGGACAACCGCAACAAGTCAATTCTCACCCCTTATCAATATCAGATCATGGACGGTGGTTGTAACAAAATTTTTCGCCGTGGTTATCTAAATCCTTATGATATTCAGGGCGAGACTCAGATGATCCTCAGTTTCAAACCCCTAAAAGTAACCACCTCCTCCCTCTGCCTCAAATTAATCCCCACACCTTATGATTCCGCTGGCTATCAGGATAGATTGACCATCAAATTAACAGGTGACCAGCCCCAAATGGACTGGCTTTACTTTCTCCCATAATTCACCATCAGTCTGTCATAAATATTTTCTGCCGTTAGCTCATACCAATCCAATTCTTTATCCACATATATCCTGTATTTATTTTTGACAAGTGTTTCTCCTTCGGGGCAGGTATATTTATTACCGTCGCAAAAACTTATCATTGTTCCCTCATCTCCAATTCTATTTTCCCTGTAATACAAATAAAATATTGGCAGTGATACCATATCCGATTGCTGGTAATGCAATATCCTCACTTTTTGTCCCGCCATACGATCCAATTCTGTTTTTAGCTCCATCATCGCCTTTGCTTGACTGCTGTGTTGGACAATATTTCTGTAACTCATCCACATGCTCGCTCCAATTATGGGTATCACCACCGCTATCCCCAACCATTTTTTTTGTTTTTCCAGTACCATTAGACCAAAGCCGGTTAGCAGTACTAGATACCCATGAATTGCAATAAAATATTCCTGCGACCGGACTCCTTTATAAAACCTAATCAATATTATCTGGATAGCAAACGACAATCCTAATAACCACCAAAACCTTTCTACTTTTATTTTCCTGACCACAATTATTACTATCGCCACTGCCACTATACCCCCGATCACATATCCCATCACCGGTATCCCCGCCACCACATCTCCAAGCTTTTGCGGCCAAAAATCCCTTATTTCTGTCAGCCACCTTACTGGCACATAGAATTTCTTTACCCCGACAGTGTAATATTCAACTACACTTTTTACCCACACCCACTTGTGGTTTATATCAAACCACAATAATGGCAAAAATGTCAGAAGCCAGCCTCCACCCAAGGCCATTGCCAGTATTACTCTCTTTTGAATATCAAATTTATTTATTAGTAAGACTGCCAGCATTAATCCCATCAATCCCCACGACTGAAAATGAAAATTGATCGACCATCCTACTCCGGCCCCTACTAATATTGCCCAAATTAGTTTTTTCTCCTTAATATATTTTGCCCCTGCCCATAGCGCCAGTCCGCTGCTTGCCCCTACTATCACCGTATTCAACATGTCAGTCGAATTAAACACCATTCCATAAGCAGTTGCTGCTACCATTCCTGTTATTATCATCCCTCTTTTCCCGCCTAGAATTCTGCCGATATCGGCATAGAATAGCACCGTCAATATAGACAATATCGTAAACCCTATCCAAGGTCCGGTAGTAATCGGAATTATTCTTTCAAACGCCATTATTAGCCAAAAATACCACGGCCCGAAATTAAACGGTCCTGCCGAAGAGGGGGAGCCGATTATTGGTACCAGCCAATTTCTGTTGGCGTACAAAGCGATCGTCGCATCTCTGGCCTGATCCTGATTAAATACCCATCGACTATCCCAATTCCACCACCGCCAAAACCCAGCTACCACAATTAGAATTACAATTAACCACCAATTTTTATTCATAAATCATATTTTATAAATCTTAAATCAATTTTTCTTTTTCTTCCTCAATCCAAAAGCTACCCACGTTATTGGTTGAAATATCAACTGTGCCACTAGTCCGGGTAAGTACAATCCAAATAAATAAAAATTAAGAAACATTCTTGTTGGGAATTTATCTTTATCCCACTTTTTGTATTTAATCAGTATCATTTCCCCAACAAAAGTTACCAACAACCAAAATATCCACCATTGTCCAAAATGCTGATAACTCTTAAATAACATCAGTACTCCGATAATAAAATCTCCCCAATGATCCAATTTTTCTCCTAAAACCGATTCTGTTTTTGTTATCCTGGCGTAATATCCATCAAAAAAATCTAGGAATATATGAATAAATAATATTACCGAAAAAAGCCAAGTATTATTAAATAATGTTATCCATGCCAATATCCCTATCCCGATATTAAAAATCGTTATTTGATTTGGATTAATATTTGTAAATTTTCTAAAATTTACACAAAATCGTTCTGCTCCAATTTTCGCCAAACTTTCTGTTTTCAGTTGATGTAAACCTCGCAGAGTCAAGATTTTTCCCCAAAATGTTTTCATTTTATTTAATTTTCAGGTATTTGAGTTCCGCTGGGTATTAGATCTTTGAATTGATTTTGTAAATCCTGCAAATCAATAAACTTAACATCGGTTGGGGGAGTCACATCGGTTTCATTGACACTGGCAGGCGAGCAATTGTAATTAAATTGTTTTCCCCAATCAATTGCCCCGTTAGCAATTTTGTTATTTTCCTGTTTGTCTTCTTCACTCATTTTCATTTTCATACCTTGTTCTTTGGATTCCGGATTCCATAAATAAAACCATTCTCCGTCAGATATTACTTCCGTTTTAGTCTCCGGACGGTCATCTATTTTGTTAGTAATTGTCTGTCGGAATTTGTTACCCTTAATCCACAACGTACCGGTAGTTTTATTTCCTTCTTCGCTGCTTTCCCATTGGCACTTTTGATCCTTACCTAAAGTTAACAAATCTTTTAAACTTGCCAAACCACTACCAGTCTTTTCTTCAATTTTATCTCCGTTTTTGGCGGTGTTTTGATTGTTATTTACCCCGCCATTCTTTTTCTGGCTCATCCACCATCCTCCGGCCAACAATAACAGTACTACTACCACAATTACAATTTTATTTTTCATTTCTATTGTTAATTTCTAATTAATATATTTTATCAATTTATATATTCTCTAGCCTGCTCCACCACCACCGCCACCTCCACCACCACCGCCGCCACCCGATGATCCTCCGCTGCTACCCACCCCCGATGCTCCAAAACTACTACTCGATGCGGTTGATATTGATGATATAGCGCTAGACATTGCTCCAAAATCTGACCCAAAGCTATTTAGCCCTAAGCTTGTCGAAGGGGACGAAGTTCCCCAGTACATCAATCCTATTTGCTCATCTACTTTGTTGAAATTAACTGGTAATTGTGACAGGGTTTTTAAAGATACTCCCAAAACTGTCCCGTATACCAAGTATTTTTCCCATAATATTATCGAATCAATTGGTTTATCTCTGGTTAATTTGTAATCTTCCAGATGTTTCTTAAATGCAATCCATCGGGCTGTTTCCATTCTGCCTTTTTCCGACCTCTTTTCGCCGAATACATTCAAAATTGATGTTAAGAAAATAAACACCATGTACATAGGTATACTCGACATGGCAAAAGTTATCAGAAATACATTTAACAATATTGTTCCCAAAAACATTCCCATAAAAACTTGTAAAAATAACAGACCAAAATATATTAACGGGTTTCCGGTTTTCTTTATCATTGAATGTGCTTCTGTCTCAAAATAGCCTTCTTTTAAATTCTCTTTCAGGCTTTCTTCTTCAAGAGATTTAAAGAATGAATAGCTGGTTGAATTATGGGTTTTACAGTAAGTCACAATCTCATCAAGACCCACTCTGTCTTCACCGATATTATCCAAAAACGACATTACTTTCTTTTCTATTCCCGACGGGGTGTTCTTTGATTGCTGTTTATCCAAAAAATATTTATATTTTTTAAAAATTATCCCCTCTTTTTGGTCACTTCTGGTTAGTTTGTAAAACCTATGTTGTACTAGCGATAAGATTGTAGCCGTAAACGCTTTTGGTGTTAGTTTTTTTCCAGCTCGGATTAGTTGGTCGACTTGGGCCGGATCAATATCTGACGGCGGTTCCCATTCCCTTTCAGCCAAATTCACTTTTGGCAAAGCCTCTTCTTTATTGTATTTCCAAAACCATTTTAATTGTCGCAAAAACCTAAATATTGCATACAAATTAATTCCAAGTGATATTAATGCCAAAAAGTTACCCAAACCGGTTCTGATTTTGGCCGATCTGATAGTGTCGTTTATAAATTTAAGCTCTTGGCTCTCTATTTTTGCCTTAGTTAATCCGCCTGTCACACCTTTGGCAAATAAATTTTTAGGAATCAATACTCGTGCCTCAAAAAATGTCTTTGAGTTTAATTTTGGTGCTGTCAAAAGCACTGTTTTGCTATCCGCTATAGTTACTGTTCCGTCTAGCGGTCCGTGTAGCCAAGCTTTTATTTCGTTATTATCTACTTCTTGCGGTAACAATATTGTTGCTTTTATATTGCTTTGACTTATTTCCCAATCAGCTCCTATCAATTTCCAATAAATTTCTGCCGTATCCCGATGCAGTGTTACCGCGTTATCCACTTTATATCGCAAGAAAAACCTTTTACTTCCGGAAAAACTTCGATAAAACCATTTTACAAAATATCGACCTGTTTCTTCCCGTACATAGTATGTTCCTTCTGGTCTGCTGGTATCGGCAATGGCTGTTTCGCTGTTTGCCAATTTTCGGTAACAACCCAATTCATCGCAGACTGAAAAATCAGTTAAAATGTACGGATCGTTTCTTCCAGCACTTCCGTTTCCTTGTTTATTAATATAAATATAGGCAAAAGTATAACTGCCATTAAAATCATAAGTTCTGTTTTCTTCCACCATCATCGACCCGTCTTTTGTTGCCGTAATGTTAATGTTTACGTCTGTGATCGAGTAACTCTTCTCTGCCGCTACAATCGCACCATCAAATAACATAAAAAACGAAATTAACAATACCAACACCTTTTTCATATCGTTATTCAATTATACCCGTTATTAAATACAGAGTTACAATATCAATATGTCACCAGAAACAGTCGATAATCATCAACTTATAGTCGATACTCTAACTTTAACTGAAACAAGACCGGTTACTGCCCGCGAGATTTCAGCTATTTTGCCATTGATGCGACAGGAATTACTTGATGCTGGTATTAAGTTAGGTTTATCAGAATTTGCTTTAAACTCATTAAAGCAAAAACAATTTCAAACTCGTAGCACAGGTCGCGGTCCTGGGATGAAAGAAGCGTTAGGCATTCCTCGCACTGTTGCTCTTTTTGAGTATTGTCGTGCTCGGGGTGTCGATTCTCCGAAAATAAAAAATGGCGGTGATAAATCTCGTGGCCGAGGCCTCCGTCAATTAGCCGCCGACATTATTCTATTATTAGCCAATCCGGAACCAACACCTGATGAAATTGAAAATTTCACTCTTCGTCTCAATCGACGTGTTAAAAAAGGATTAATCAAAGCAGCAGAGGGAGATGAGGCCAAAGAAGCTGTTCGTCAGGCATTCATCTCGGTTCCCAATATTGCTGACGAAAAAAAGTGGAAGGAGTTTGCCTCAGTTCCCCCAAGATCAGTTGTCGATTTGTATAAATTTTTAACTACCCTATCTTAATATTCTTACCTCTACTGTAAATATAGTTTCTTATCATCAAACCAACTTATTATTCTTAACTCGTCAGTTAAATAATCCTAAATTTGTTATTCTTAATATATGTCTGCCCTTTCATCACAGGATCTAATCAGCTTACTTCAAAAAAATA
>JAYRQZ010000178.1:0-2934 GCA_041910355.1 Candidatus Woesebacteria bacterium
GTATTAGGCTTTATTGGTTTTTTTACTATCTTATCTTTTAATATCCAAGTCATCACTTTATTCCAAATTGGAGCTGCGCCGGTTGTTCCCGAAACCACACCCCTCATTCTGGTATTTTCATTATTTCCCACCCAAGTAGTCACCACATAATCGGGCGTATATCCGATAGTCCAATTATCACGTAAATCATTTGTTGTTCCTGTTTTAACTGCTACTTCTGGGTGGCCTTTTATATTTAATAAAGATCCCCGGCCAAACACCATCCCTCTGGCTCCATCATCAGTCAATATGTTGGTTATTATATAACTTGTTTCCCGTGATAATACCCGGTCGCCCGGTTCATCTTTATATTCATCAATTATCTGACCATTTCTGTCGGTAACTTTTAAGATTGGGGTTAATTTCTTTTTTGTACCCATATTGGCAAATACGCCGAATGCCACATTCATATCAGTCATTGTTACTTCGCCCCCTCCTAAAGTTAGGGATAATCCGTAGGCGGACGGATCTTTAAAACTGGTTATACCCATAGCTGATGCTGTCGCAATAAATGTTTCCAATCCGTTTAGTTTTAGCATCTTTACTGCTGGAATATTTAGTGAATTTCCCAAAGAATTTCTCAATGTTTGTAGTCCGTGATAAGCACCACCGTAATTAGTCGGACAATAAGGTTTTTGGTTTGCTACTTTAAAGCAGGTTGGGTTGTCATCAAATATTGATGCCGCAGTAACTTTACCCAATTCGATTCCAGTAGCATAGTTCAATGGTTTTATTGATGAGCCCGGCTGTCTTAAAGCTGTTGCTACGTTGAATTTACCCTCGATATCATTGGCAAAAAAATCTTTGGAACCGACCATGGCTAATATTTGTCCTGTTTTCGGTTCGGTTACCAAAGCGGCTCCATTGGTTACATTATATTTCTCTAATTTGGCAATTTCAGATGCCACCGACGTTTGAACATAATCCTGCAACTCTAGGTCTAATGTAGTGGTGACAATTAATCCGCCTTCGTTAACTTTTTCGCTGCCATATTTTTCTGTTAGCAATTCTTTTACGTAAAAAACAAAATGAGGTGCCAAAATATTACCTCGGCTAATATAATAATTTAATGGTTTCATTTCAGCCTCTTCCCTTTGTTCTTTTGATATAAATTTAAGTTCTTCCATTCTTTTTAGCACCAGCGATTGTCTGTTTTTGGCCGCTTCCGGGTAAGCAAATGGTGAATATTTGGTAGGTGATCCGGGTAAACCGGCGATTAGGGCTGCTTCTTCAAGCGTTAATTCACTTACATTTTTATTAAAAATTCCTTTTGCTGCCGCTTCAACTCCCCACATTGTTCCGCCATATGGAGTTTGGTTGAAGTACATTTCCAAAATTTGATTTTTACTGTAAAGTAATTCGGTTGCCACTGTTAAAATTGCTTCTTTAATTTTACGCGACCATGTTCGTTCTGGTGTCAATAAAGCGTTTTTTACCAATTGTTGAGTTATAGTCGACCCGCCCTGAAGCCGTTTTTGAAACATAGTTCTGAACAATCCTCTTAAAATTCCCTTTACATCAAAACCAAGATGGCGGTAAAAATTAGCATCCTCTATCGCTATTGTTGCTTTTATTAAATTGTCGGGAACTTTTTTCAGTTGTATACTGGTTCTTCTTTTGTCAGCAAAAATTTCGTAAATTAATTTACCGTTTCGGTCGTATAATTTTGATGACTCGGGATAGATATTTTTAGCCAGTTTTCCGGGATTAGGAATTTCCTTTAATAAATATATTACCAATCCTACTAATAAGACCGAAATAATTAATATAGGGATCCAATACTTCTTATGATTAATAATTCCAACTAAACCGGTTTTTTTCTTGTTCTTTGTTCCAGTCATCAATTCTATTAATAAGTTTTGTGTATTTTTCTTCATCAATCCCAAATGCATTTCCGGGATTGGCAAATATCATCTTATAAGCAAAACCAGCTGATAAAATTTGCCGGTGAAGTTGTTTAACCTGATCGTCCGGTACCTTAAATCCGTTTACTAAATCATTGGCGTATTCTAATTTATCCACTGCTTGATTGCCAGTCTCAATTGCCCGGTTGTATTTTTCTTGAGTTAATAACGCTTTTGCTTCTGCAATATTCTTATCTGCCAATAACAGGGCGATTTTAAGTTTGTTTTTACCGCCACTAAAATTTAACCACAACCAGTCTCTCAATTGTCTGATGCCGTAGAAAGTATCGTCAGGTAACATGCCCGTAACTGGCAATTTGTATGTCCCTGACATTGTTTCTCCGTCATCGAAAGTTACTAGGTAATTAATAGTGTCATTGCTGATAACTGTATTAGTTTCATCTTTTGCTAAAATCTCCAGTCCCGCTCTGGCAATTGATACCAACACAATCATTAATCCTAGTAATACCACCGACGACCTTAGTATTATATCGATTACTATCTTTTTTGTTATTAACATTGTTTTCTGTAACTAATTCTATCACTTTTTAGAATTAGGATGAAAAAACGCCCTTTTAAAATCGATCAATCCGTTACCGATTTTAGTTTTCATATATAAATATTGTGGCCAAAACGCAAGCCAATTCGTAAATTTGTCAATATTTATTTTTTTTATCACATTGTTAGTCTTAGATATTTTGCCAATTTGATTTTTTTTAATTTCCCCGTATCCTGTCGCTACATATTTTTTTGCCCAATTATTTTTAATAATAAATTTTTGATATGTATTTTTTTTGTTAATAATTGGTTTCATTAATATCAGATCCATCGCATTTCTTAAATTTCGCTTATTCTTTGGCAGTAAAAGAGCGTCACTATCGAACCACAAATTAAAACAAAATTCGTTTTCTTTTTGTTGTTTACCATATTTTCTATGAGGGATTTTATTTATTAAAACATAAAGTCTTATTTTCAATCTAGTTAGCCACAA
>JAYRQZ010000179.1:0-9539 GCA_041910355.1 Candidatus Woesebacteria bacterium
GGAAAAGAATGGGGATTTGAGAATTTTGAGGGTTACAAAAAATCGGTTTGGGCCGACGGATGAGGTAGGAGTGTTTAAAATGGAAGAAAAAGGACTCCGAGAAATAAAATCGGAAGAAATTAATCTGGTTGGTGGTAATGAAGAAAAAGTGGGTAGCGCGGTGACGGTAGTAATGGAAGGAACCCGACCAATGATGGTAGAAATACAAGCGCTGGTAACGGAATCATTTGCTCCGATGCCAACAAGAGTTTTTTCAGGAATTGATTATAACCGGGGGAAGTTGTTGGTGGCAGTAACACAGAAGGTGTTGGGACTACCTCTTTATAAGTACGATGTATATATTTCAGTAACAGGGGGGATCAGGATTGAAGATACTGGAGCTGATTTGGCGGTGGTGGCAGCGATGTATTCATCATACAAAGAGAAAGCGTTGACAAAAAAAGCGGTATGGGTAGGAGAGGTGTCGCTGTTGGGAGAGGTCAAAAAAGTAAGGTCGATAGAGAAAAGAATAAAAGAGGCTGAAGGGATGGGGAAGAAGGTGAGTACTATATATAGTATAAGAGAGTTGAAATTGTGATATCAAGTGATAGGGAATAATGGATTAATGATATAATCTGATAGTATGATAGAACGAGATTGGTTGAAGGCAATGGAACTATTTGATCAAAAGATTCGGGCGGTACCAACTGAAGGGAATTATTTTAGTAAATCAGAATTAGAAGAGATGGGGCAACTAGTGTGAGAGATGGGGGAGAGTTGTTTAACCGGAGAAGGATCTGATGTTATTAATAATGATGATATAAAAACTCAAATGCTCCAAATGCCGATATCCGATCGTAGTTTTGGAGGACGATCGGATGGTGATGGAGTAAATTCGGGATTGTTGACCATTAATAGTGTTTTGAAAGAAGGCGATATTTCATTATTGGTTTTGACACATAAACAATTGGGGAAGAATGAGTTGGTAATGCAATTGACTGAAGGGCCGCCATATAAAGTAAGATTTGCGATGAAAATTGAGGTGGACGGTGATGGAAATTTGCATGCCTCCAAAGTGGTTTAAACAAGATATTCTGATATATAAATATATAGAAATGTAGTACAATCTGGATATATGAGTAGAGAAAATTGGCAGGAAACATTTGATGCTATTGACGATATTATTCAAAGAAGTCCGCCGGAAGGTCGAAATTTAAACGATATAGAAAAGGAAGGTTTGGCGGAGATATTGCAACAGATGCTTGAATCTCGACCGGGAATTACCTTGGAAGAATCGGGAAAAGAAAATGATTTGAAAATGCTATTATCAAGACCGTTGGGAGGTGGTGCTCTTGAAGGAGGTAGTTATAACGGAACATTTTGGGGAGGGTTGACATTTAAACAACAAATGGTTGATGATCAAAAAGAAACTCGGAGAATAATGGCTAAGCCTTTGGGCCAAGCAATTAGAATATCTTTGGTTGATATTGAAGTCGGAGGAGAAAATATAAATAGATTAACGATGGAATTGAATGTGACTGCAAATAACGAGTTAAGATTGCGACAGGTGGTGTAGTTTAAAGTTTTCCACACAATGTTGAAAAGGTGTTTTTGGAGATATAAACGTGCCTAAAATATATAAATAAAATATTATAGGAGTATAGATTTTAAGACACATATTTTTTATGGGATATTGACTAAGGGTGAAGAGGTGTTATAGTGAATTTATGAACAGAAAAGTTTGGGAATGGGTGCAAAAAAATTTAGGTAAGAAAAGAAGTGATAGTTGGGCCAGGAGACAGATTAGAGAGATGGCAAGTTTGGGGGGGAGATTGGTACTTTAAAAAGAAGAGATAAATGTCTTATCCGCCAAAGGTGGATTGGGTTTTTAGGAAAATTTTCATTGCCGTTCGGCTTGAAAATTTATGCAAAGGGAGAACATCCGACTCGTTTGTACAACAAACTCGCTGGATTGTTAAAAAAAGCAAATTTTGAACTAAATGTTCAAAATTTACCTGTTTTAACAAAAAAGAAACAACATTATCGATATTCTCAAAGCAGGTGGAACACGTATATTGTTGTTTCTTCTTTTTAACAATATAACAGACGCTTAAAAAATGCAAATTTTTTATGGCGGATTTGTGGGGATAATATATTGTTTTTAGAATTGAGAGCGATGCATGGGGGCAGGAGCATCGCTTTCAATTGTGAAAAGAGTATTTGGTAGATAAAAAAAAATAATGTAGAATTATTTGATGAAAAGATTTGCTAAGTGGTTTGTATTGACGATGATTATTTTGACTGGCTTGAGATTGTTGGTATCAGAAAAAGGAGAGGGAATATTGGGAGTGGATTCAAGTCAGGCAATAACTAAATTGTATTTTCAACATTGGGCAACGTCCAATCCAGAGGTCATTCAAAATTTTTCGCCATTGTATTCGGCTTTGATAAATGCAACTTACAATACTGATTCATATATTCCGGGTAAAACCAATGAAATGCTTGGCCAATATGTTGAGGCAACTACAGCCATGCCATTGGGAGCTCATGATCCGGGTTATCCAGTAATATATGAAGATATTAAGCAAAATGAACTGACTTTTGTACATTCGGCTGACCCAGCGGAATTAACAACGGTATATGGAGGTGATTATGTTGGGATTTATTGGAAATATGACGAAAGATACCCGGCTAATTATTCTGGTTTGACTTACAATATTTATCGTTTGAGTAACGCAAATTTGGATGATAAAAAACTTTGGGATCAACAATGGAAAAATTATTCATGGACTAAAATTGCGAGTGTTAACGCTAGCGGTTTTGGGGTAGGGACAAGCGATGTGGGGAAATTTTTAAGTTATCCTGATAAAAGTTTTCCAACCAGTGGAAAAACGTGTTACATAATCAAGACAGTTACTGGAGCAACCGACAGTTTTTATTCATTGCCTGATTGTAAAGATTATTCGACAGAAGTATCGCCCGGATATTATTACTATACCCATAGTGATATTAAGTTGATTAATAAAACCCCAATTGATAATTATTATTCCAATAATACTTATTCGATAAAAGTATTGATGCAAAAATGGGCTGATTTCAGTAATGCTGAAGTGGTAGTTTACGGTAATGAAAATAATAATGGTAAAGGTACAAAAATAACCGACAATCAATATGCATATAATTTTCACGAAGTAGCCAGTTATCCAGTGACAATTAATTCTGCTAACAGAATTGAAGCTACGATAACCTTAAAAAGACCATATTTGCTTTATAAAGGAGGTAGGAATGGAGGTTATACCGAAGAACCGGCGTTTAGGATCAGAGCGAATTACAATGGTTTGATTAAATATTTTCCAACTGACGGTGGATATTTAACCACGTGGGAAAACAATAAATTGTCGCAAAGATTTTGGACCGGATTTCCGGCAAATCCGGCCAGCGCTGAATGGCAAAGTAAAATGATTGATGTAATTAAAGCCATGCAATCTAAAGGGTATAATACGGTTTTTTTGGATAATTGGATGCCGAGGCTTTTTGATATAAACAGTGCCGGGACATCTTTTGAGGCACCAGCAAGAGAATTTTATTACCCCGATAATTGGCAATCGATATCGGGATTTGTTGACCCGACAGTGCTGGCATTTGATAAATTAGGTACGGCGATGAAAACAGCGGTGCCCGGATTTACGCTATTGGGAAATAGTTTAAATTCTGATCCAAACTCACCGAGAGTATTGCAAAGTATTGATATGGGAATGTATGAAGCTTGTATCCACACTGGTGTCGGAAGAGCGATGGGAGATGAATTGGTAAAAACTTATACAGTGATAGAGAGTGCTTTGAATCAGGGTAAAAAAGTGGTTTGTTTCTCGACTTTTAGTGATGGAGGACAGGGAGTGGTTAGCATTTTTGATCCGGAACACCGGATATACACAATGGCGGCATTTTTACAGGTAACTCAAAACAAGACAAACGGCAAGGCTTATTATGGCCATGCGGAGCATTCGCCGAATTGGGGGTCGGATGTTAATCAGTATCCTGAATATTCGGTTGATATTGGAAATCCGATAAAATCAAGAGAGAGTCTAGGGTCGTATTATTGGAGAAGAGAGTTTGACAATGCTTGGGTTTATGTAAATGCCGGCGCTTCGACTGTTAATTTTAGTTTGCCAATTGATAGTTATAAAATGATTATAAGCGGGGTGGCGATTGCCAGGGATAGTAATGGTAAAATTACTTCAGCAGATCCAGGAAATGTCAGTTTTCAAAAAATAACAACCGGAACCAGTATTAGTTTGGCACCTGGAAATGGAGTGATTTTATTAAAATCTTTACCGGTAACAGTTGTGCCGACAGCGACAAATACACCAACGAGAGCACCGACCGTAACACCTGTGGCAACAAATACACCGACAAGAATGCCAACGTTAGCACCAACCGCAACCAACACGCCAACGATGGTGCCGACAGCGACAATTACACCAACAAGGGCGCCAACTGTAACGCCAATAGCAACAAATACACCAACAAGAATGCCAACGGTAACTCCAACCAGAGCACCGACAGCGACAATTACACCAACAAGGGCGCCAACTGTAACGCCAATGGCAACATCAATTCCAACTAATGTAAAATTACCGACAAGTACGCCAATTTCTTTGCCGACAAAAACTCCTTTGCCAGGCGATAGCAATGATGACGGAAGTGTTAATTTGACAGATTTTGCGATATGGAAAGATGAATATTTAAATAAAACCGGATTAAATAGCGATTTTGATAAAAATGGGGTAGTGGATTTGGCTGATTATGCTATTTGGAAAAAAGCGTATTTAGGAACATAGTTTTTTATTTATTTGACAAGACAATTAAAATCAGATAAAATAGGTAGTTTTCCCAAGCAGTGTTGCATATTTTATGATATTTGCCGACTTTTCAATAATTTGATGTTTTACTTTCCTTTATAAAAATTAGCTTTATTTATTAAAATTAGATAAATGGTCAAAAAGAAAATAACCCCGACTACACCGGATGTTGTAGGTGAATTAAAAGAAGAGAAAGTAGTAAAAACTGAAGCACAAGAGACAATTACTGTTACAGACAATAGATCGGAAACAAACGGAAATAACCGAGCAGTATTGGAACCAAAAAAGATTGATCCTGTAGTAAATGCGCCAAAAATAGTCAGCAATGTAAAAATTGCTACTCCACAAACACCACCCGTAGATTCTAATGTCCGATTGGAAATGGTGACCGGAGCGTTGGATATTATGCCTGATGGCCAGGGTTTTATTCGACCAAAATTTACACCTAGTCCCAAAGATGCGTTTTTGGCCCAAATGCAGGTCAGACGATACAGCTTAAGACCGGGAGATATGATAACCGGTGTGGCTAAAGCACCGCGGGATAATGAAAAACACTGGTCGATGGTGCGGATTGATAAAGTAAACGGGATGGATTTGGCTATGGCCGTAAAAAGACCGGAATTTAAAGATTTGGTACCGATATATCCTCAAAAACAGGCAAAATTGGAATACGATCCGGCGATATTATCCACCAGAATTATTGACCTTTTTTGCCCGGTGGGATTTGGGCAGAGAGGAATGATAGTATCGCCACCCAAAGCAGGCAAGACAACACTGCTTAAAGAAATTGCAGCAGGAGTATCAACCAATTATCCGGAAGTGCACTTGATGGCAGTGCTGGTAGGTGAAAGACCGGAAGAAGTGACTGATATGCAGAGGTTTATTAAAGGTGAAGTGGTGGCTAGTAGTTTTGATCAAAAACCGGAAGATCAAACCAGGGCGGCGGAAATTGCTATTGAAAGAGCCAAAAGAATGGTGGAATTAGGTAAGGACGTATTCATGGTTTTTGATTCAATTACCAGATTGGCCCGGGCTTATAATTTGGCAATTCCAACTTCTGGTAGAACATTGTCGGGAGGATTTGATCCGGCAGCATTGTATCCGTCAAAACGATTTTTTGGAGCTGCCCGAAAAATAGAAAATGGAGGATCGCTGACAATTATTGGTACAGCTTTGGTTGATACCGGATCAAAAATGGATGATTTGGTGTTTGAGGAATTTAAAGGTACCGGTAATATGGAATTAAGACTGGAAAGAAAATTGGCGGACAGAAGAGTGTTTCCGGCATTTGATATTTTGAAATCAGGAACCAGAAGAGAGGATTTGCTTTTGGATGAGCAAGTGCTTAACAGAATCATAGCAATCCGACGAATGTTTGATGCGGTGGGAGATAGGGAAGATACCGGAGAAGTGATAATAGAACAAATGAAAAAAACTAAAACCAATCAAGAATTTTTAACAAAAGTAGGAAAGAAGTAAAAAAACGTATCAAGCCGTGCCTGCCGGCAGTCAGGTATTACGTATTATGTATTAAGTATAAAAAAGAATTAGTAAAATAAATTAAAAAGATGGCGATTGTTAATAAAAAAGAAATTGAGCAGGAATTGGTGCTAATTAAACGGTTTTGGCAATTGCAAATTGGATATTGGCATAAAGTAGGAAAGCTGTTTTTGGGTTGGTCGGACGAAATAAAAGGGGTGTTGGCGAAATTGATGTATCGCCAAAGAGGGAGGTTCTCGCAAAGTTTTGTAAATGTGAGTATGGCAGCAATATTTTTTGGGGCGATTGTATTTTCAGGAAAAGTTGAAGAATTAATCAACAAGGCCAGGGGGAAGGAGGGTGGTGGATCGGGGTATTTGATAATGGCGGTGTCAGATACCGAAACAGCTGAAACGTTAATATCAAATTCGCCAAAGGGTGAAATAACTGAATATCGGGTGGAAGAGGGAGATACGGTGTCGTCAATTGCTCAAAAATTCGGAGTCAGTATCGATACGATAGTTTGGGAAAATAATTTGAAGTCGGTAGATGCAATAAAGCCAAAACAAATCTTAAGAATTTTGCCAACTACAGGGTTGAAATATAAAGTAGCCAGGGGAGAAACGGTTTATAGTATTGCTAAAAAATTACAGGTTGATCCGCAGAATATCATTGATTATCCATTTAATACTTTTACTAATGATGAATCATTTGCTTTGGCATCAGGACAGGAATTGATTGTACCTGAAGGTATTAAACCGAGCGAGATAGTAATTGATACTGCAAGATATACAGCAAAAACAGTGGCTCCGATTCCCGGGGTGGTAGGAGAAGGTAATTTTATGTGGCCAACATCGGGTAAAATTACCCAGAGATTCTCCTGGTATCATCCGGCGGTAGATATTGCCAGTGCCAGTAATCCAGATGTAGTAGCTTCACAGGGTGGTAGTGTAACGGCTGCCGGTTGGAGTGGAGGGGGTTATGGTAATTATGTAGTAATTGATCATGGAAATGGTTCCCAAACTTTATATGCACATATGTTGAATAATTCAATTGTAGTTAAAGCAGGGGATAGGGTTAGGCAGGGTCAAAAAATCGGGGTGATGGGAAGTACGGGAAGATCGACCGGGACTCATTTGCATTTTGAGATAAAAACGACGGGTGGTAAAGCCGACCCGTTGACGAGGTTGAAATAACACGGTTGTGAAAACAAGATAATAATGCGGTAAAAAGAGACAGTAACTGGTTGAAGTAAGAGCAGTATTTTTGCTAAGCTGTTGCCATGAAACAAGTATTAAGATATTACACCAGGCTGTTTATTTTGTTATTTCCAATTATTTTTTTGCCGGTGGTAGTAGATCCATATGGTTTTGGAAAGAATTGGATATTACTGAGTGGGGCAATGTTGGGAATGTTAATATGGGTGGTTGATCTGTTAGTTGAAAAAAAAGAGGGGTTTAAGGCAAATAAGATTTTGGGTTTGCTACTGGTATTGTTAGTATGGGCGGGTATTGGTTGGTGGCGAATGCAGCCCGGGGTAAGAATGAGATCGTTTGTTGATGTAGGAGGAATAGGAACATTGTTGGCTTTGGTGAGTTGGTTTTTTCTGTGGTTGCAGACAACCAGTAAAGAAGAAATTAAAATACAGTTTAATTGGATGACTGTTGGCGGGCTGTTGGCAGTAGCAATCTCGGTAATAGTATTTGTATTACCAGAATCCCGATATCCGATAAATTTTCCAAAAAATAATCCGATAGTATCAATTAATTCGACATGGTCGATGGCCGGTTCATTAATGGCAGAGGCGGTATGGTTGATCTTGTTATTGTCAGAGTGGGTAAAAAGACTAGTGATTAAATTAAAGAGTCAGGAAAATGCGGGTTATTTGATGGAAGCGGTAGTTGTAGCAATATTGACGTTAGTATTTTTCTTAGATATTTATAGAATATCCAAATCAGGTTGGATTAATTTGGACGGATTGACCGGTTGGGTAGTGGCAGTAGAGGTGTTTAAGAGGAGTCCTTGGAGTGGTGTTGGTATTGGTAATTTTTGGGAAGCATTTAATAGTTTTCGTCCGGTGAGTTTTAATTTAACACCAGTGTGGGCAAACGGTTTTAAATACTCATCGTCGCTACTACTACAATATTGGACCGAATTGGGTGCTATCGGTGTGGTTTTGTTAGCCTTAATGGTTGGTGGTTTGATAAGACAAAAAAAGAACTATGATTTTTTCAGGTTAACAGTATTTGGGTTGGTGGTGTTATTTTTACCGATTAATTTATTGAGTTTGGTTTTGTTGGTGTGGCTGATGGCAAACACAGTATTTGAATCGAAAAAGTTGGGATTAATGTTGAAAACGGGAGAAAACGGGTTTAATTCTGCTCCTTGGATTGGTGGGGCAGTAATAGTAGGTGTGGTAGGTTTTGGTGGTTATTGGATGTATAGGACATTAATGGGAGATATGTTTATGAGACAATCGCTGTTGGCGGCATCGAAGAATGAAGGTGGGAATACTTATAATTTGCAAATTAAAGCCATTGGAATGAATCCGGGTTTGTCTGATTACCGGAGAATATATTCGCAGACAAATTTGGCTTTGGCGACAACTTTGTTGTCTAATAAAGAACTGACTACTGAAGACAAAGAAAAAGCATCGGTATTAATTCAACAATCAGTAAGAGAGGCAAAAGCGGCAATTGCTCTTGATAATTTAAATCCAACTTATTGGTCAAATTTGGCTATGATTTACAGACAGCTTATTGGATTGGTTGATGGTTCGGCTGATTGGAGTTTTCAAGCTTATCAACAAGCGGCGGCATTTGATCCGGTTAATCCAGCCTTAAAACTTGATTTGGGCGGATTGCTTTATGCGGCTAATAGATTTGAAGAAGCTGACAGAGTATTTGAGCAGGTGGTGATGGCAAAGCAGGATTTTGTTAATGGCTGGTACAATTGGGCATATACGGCTAAAGCTATGGGTAAACTGGATTTGGCAGTTCAAAGGCTTACCCAGGCGTTAGCGTTGGTACCGGTAGATTCGGGTGATTATGACAAAGCCAGTAAAGAATTGGTTGATTGGAAAAAAGAACTTGAAGAAGCCATCAAAAAACAACAGAATCAACAGCAACCAAAAGAAGCAGAAACTTTGAAAACTCCGGAACCACTACCAACAGTAGGTAAAGAAGAGAAAGTAAATGTTCCTAAAGAAGATCTGGAACC
>JAYRQZ010000180.1:0-2445 GCA_041910355.1 Candidatus Woesebacteria bacterium
AAATAAACATAGCCTCCGGGTTTATAATCTCCAAAAGATTTAAAATGCAGCGGCCATGATGCGCCATGTTCGTCTTTACCGGTTAAAAGTAAAGAGTAAGCATTGTAACCGAGGGCGGCTTCGTCAGGATTTAAGCTAGGAAGAGAGTCAATTTTGTAACCTCGTAAAAACAGGGCGAAAAGCAATATTAATATCAGTAAATAATTTTGTTTAATTATTTTCATAGGCATAAAAAGTAGACGACCCGTTTATGGGACTTAAGGGTATTAAATCATTTAAATTAATCCCCTGTCTAACAACTTCCTCTTGGGAGAAAATTAACAATACTGCTGGTTTATTTTTAAAAAAGGAATAATTGGGGACTTCAAAATGAAAATTATTGATTTTCTCAACCCGACCAACATCCGGTCCGGACTGTTTTAGTATGGCTTGAGGTTGATAAATTGACGGATCTAATTTTGAATAAAATAAATAATAAATGTATGGTTGGCCGTAATAATCGGTAAAATACACTTGTTTATTTTTACCATATTCTATGGCGTAATCCATTGCCTGTTGATAACCGTAGAGCCATTCTTGAGGTTTAATTTTAACCATATGATTAAAGTACATTTCCTGATAATAAATAAAGGACATTAAATAAACAATTATCAAGATACAATAACCAAACAATTTCCAACGACCAAGTCTAGATAACCAATTTAATAAATGTGAAATTCCAATAGCAGCAAAATATAATAAAGGGATAGTTTCGTTTAAAGATCTAACCGGTTGAATTGAATCTTTGGTTAAAGCTGCCGGCAATGGACTAATTAAAAGCCATAAGAAAAAAAACAGAGAAATTTGGGTTAATGGTTTGGAAAAAGAATAAAATAATCCGATAATTATAAAAATCACACTAGGAAACAGTAGAACGCCGACGTAGGGAGCTGAGTGTCTGGCAACCTGCCAGTCACCTTGAAATATTAAAAATTCAGGTGAAAAATGATTAAAATAACGAATAAGAAAATTTCTAAAAAGAAATAATGGTTCTGAATGAAAAATGTTGTAATTCAATTGGTTAGACTCATTAATTATTTGAACAATGTCTGACGGTGTGCGTTTATATGCCCAAAGGCTAAAAACCTTAAGCCGATTACTGTCGTTATTAAAGATTAAACCATACAAGATTGGTATACCAAGAATAAACAAGGGGATCAGAAAATTCAAAAATATTTTTTTTATTTTTATAGTTTTAATATTTACTAAAAGTAAAATAATTATTAAAAGAGGAGTAATTAATTTCCCTCCTTGATAGGTATAAAGAGTTAGTGAAAAAATTAATGACGAGAAAAATAAATTTTGAGAAAAATAAAAATAAATTGCTAATAACAATTCAAAGAGTAAAATATTTGTTTCCCAGGCTCCGCGGGAGAAATGGATATTCCAAGGATTAAAAGCAATGAGAATGGCAGATATTAAGGCAACATTTTTGGCACCGGGTTTAATTTTTAGAATTAACAAATACAATATCAATGGAATCAGTGAACCCAAAATAACCGATGGTAATCTGACTGAAAACGTAGATAAACCAAAAATGGCAATGAACGGTGTAGTTAAATAAATATATAATCCGGGTTTGTAATCTCCAAATGATTTAAATACTATTGGTAAAAATTGGCCATATTCATCTTTGGCGGTTTCAAGTATTGAATAAGCGTTGTATCCAATTGATGCTTCGTCTATTAATAATGGCGGGAAATTAATATTAATAATTCTAATAATAAATCCCAAAACTAAAACTAATATCAAAACTTTTTTAGTCATAAGAAATTATATCGAAAGCAACCTGATTGTTTAAAAAATTTATTGTATTAATCTTTTTAGCGTTTTCTATTGGATAATTATCGGGGCTGGTTATTAATAAACTATTATTAGGAAATTTATAATTTTTAATTTCCCAATCATTGAGAAATATAAATTTGTCAAAAGAATCAACCCAGTACCAATCGGAATGAAAATTCCATTTTATATTTTGATCAGACAGATACTTGGACGGATTCCAGGGCCAATAAAATAGAATAAATTCATGCGGTTCGCCATATTTTTTGGTAACATAAATTTTTTGATAGTTTGAGTAATCATTTTTGATCGCAGAAACTACTTGCTGATAACCATATTGCCAGGTTTGGGAATAATTTGTGATGTACTGATTGTAAGTTTTTAAATAATTAATAAATTGGAAAAACGATACAGTGATAATCAATAAATATAATATTTTGGTAGACAAAAAACGGACACTTTTAATACCAACAATTATGAAAAGTATGTAAAACGGTAGAGCGACTGATGCCCTGATGGATGGAAAATCACCAACAGTTAAAGCTGCCGGTAATAATAAAATTAAAAAAATAATCAGGTAATTAAAATAATTGACTCTGTACTTTTTAGAAAATATAGTCAGTA
>JAYRQZ010000181.1:0-1641 GCA_041910355.1 Candidatus Woesebacteria bacterium
AAAATGTTTTTTGATGTAATTGCAGCCGGATTGTTTTTAGTCGGTGCCAGATATTTTTGGTCGAAACACAGAATTAGGGGTATTAGATTTTTCAAATTTGGACTTTATATCAGTTTATTACTAGGGTCAATATTCCGGTTTTATTTTGAGCAATTTGGGGCAATAGCTGAATTATTAATTGGAATGATAATGCTGGAAATATTGAATCAGTATCAAAGGGACGGATTAAAATGATAGAAATATTTTGGCGTTATTTGTGGCTGATATTGCCAGCAGGAATGGCCAATATGACACCGCCAATAGCAGCTGTTTGGTGGCCCAAATGGAATTGGCCACTCGATAATTATCTTAAATTCAAAAATAAACGAATTCTGGGAGACCATAAAACAATCAGAGGATTAGTGGCAGGAACTTTGATTGGTAGTATTACATTT
The DNA here is from genome assembly GCA_041910355.1 of Candidatus Woesebacteria bacterium. GTDB lineage: Bacteria > Patescibacteriota > Microgenomatia > UBA12405 > UBA12405 > JAYRQZ01. Next base: position 435 of record JAYRQZ010000181.1, read on the forward strand.
GTAATCCAAAAATATTGGCTACACAATTATTGTCAAAATGTCGAAATAATTAATTACAACAACCTGCCGTTTTATAGTGGTTTTTTGATGTCGTTTGGGGCATTGGGAGGAGACGCGATTAAAAGTTTTTTTAAACGTCAGATGGAAATACCGTCAGGAAAACCATGGTTTCCTTGGGACCAGATTGATTGGGTAATTGGGATGATTATAAGTTTAATGATTGTGATGAAAATAACCGTATTTGATATGGGAATACTGTTAATTATTGGCTTGGGCTTGCATATGCTGACCAAAGTAATTGGATTTTGGATTAAGGTTAATAAAACGATGTTTTGATTTTTTGGTTGTATTTTGGGTTATTTTTTGCTATAATAAAGGGTCCTTAAACTTTGGAGATGTAAAGCATTCGACGGAGTGAGTACTTTAAAAAACCGCAAGCCGACTTTGATCCATTGAGTCGATAAACAGGGTCAAAACAAAACATGCCAAAAATACTTTTGGTGTTGATTTAACCAAAGTTGCAGACGCTGTTAAAGGCGCTTTTGCTCCTAAGGCTCCTGTTTTGGCTTTTGCCTAAAACAGAATCAGCCATTGATTAGTCCCCTATTCTAGAGGAGATTAGTCAGTGTAAATTAAACTAGAATACTGTTTTATCAATCTCGATTTTGATAAAAATTAAGAGAGGGGTAATGCCCTCAACAATCGACACTTTGACACTTTTTGAATAATTTAGTTGTTAAAGGCGTAGGATAAATTATTTCTAAGCTTGTAGACGTTTTTTACTGTCCACTTTCGGACCCGGGCTCAATACCTGGCATCTCCTCTAATTTGAAACTGGAAGAATTGGGAACATAAGGTAAATCGAAAAAAATGCCAAACTTTTTTGAGAAAAAGTATCGTGAAAAAGTAATCGAAGAATTTAAATTGCATACAGGGGTGCATCGTTTTGATTTACCAGATCAAAAAATTACCGGTGTATCTGCCAATACTTGGGAAGAATATAAATATTTACTCGATCAATTAGATACAGAAGATAATTTGATTGTATCTCCGGAGTTGATAACAATAGCCGGAATTGAATTTGATGATTGGAATCGAAAAAGTGTCAGACCCAGAATTGATGAGATTATAACAATATCTACCAAATATCCGGATTCAATCTTTTTGCTGGGAACACCTAATTTTGACAATGCCAGATTTAATCCCG
>JAYRQZ010000182.1:0-8557 GCA_041910355.1 Candidatus Woesebacteria bacterium
AAGATATAAATTTTGGAGACAAACAGGTGCTGGTTTTGTTAAAATAGTATCCATGAACAAGTACAAACTAATTTTTATCCTTTTCTTCTCTTTTTTAATATCCGGTTGTGGTCTAATTCCTTCAAATTCAGACAAAAATATTAATATCAATCAAACTACTACACCAACCATCACTACATCCGAATCTAAAATACCAATCCCGACCTTATCATCTCAAAACGAACCTTTTGTATCAATTAAAATTGATTACGGCGATATTGTTCTTAAATTATATTCTAAAGAAGCTCCAAACACCGTTTCCAATTTTATCAACAAGGTAGATTCCGGTTTTTACAATGGTTTAATTTTTCACCGGGTTATACCTGATTTTATGGCCCAAGGCGGTGATCCCACCGGTACTGGCACAGGTGGAAACAGACAAAAATCTGAATTAAACAATATCCCTTTTGTGCGCGGATCTGTCGGATTAGCCAGAACTCCTGACACCAAAGAATTTAGCAATGACAGTCAATTTTTTATATGTTTTACTACCAAAGGCTGTCAGCATCTTACCGGCGATTACGTCAATTTCGGTGAAGTAGTATCCGGTTATGATATTTTAGACAAAATAAAACAAGGTGATAAAATAATTGAAATTAATTCTAAAACAAAATGAAAAAAATATTATATCTTTTTATTGCCATAATCATTATTTTTCTAACATTTAAATTATTATCCAATAATCCATCAAATGACGGTGTTTCTTATGATTCAGCCGACTTGATAGTATTTTGGGGTAATGGTTGCCCTCATTGTGAAAAAGTAAAAGAATATATTAACAATAATAATCTTGAAAAATCAGTTAAAATCTCATATAAAGAAGTATATTACGACAAAAATAATCAGAAATTATTGCAGGAAAGTGTAAAAAAGTGTCCCGAAATTGATATGAGTCAGGGTATTGGTGTTCCTTTGGCCGTAGTTAAAAAAACAGACAAATGTCTTTACGGTGACACCCCAATCATAGATTGGCTCAAATCTCAGGTGATAAAATAAATTGTGTCCAAAAGCCTTAAAAAAAAGAATTTTCATTTTACTCCCAAAGTAATAGTTCGATTAATATTATTTTTTTCTATAATCGCTATATTAATTAGTTACATTTCAACCAATACCACATCAAACAATCCAAATATCTTGGGTGATCAAACAACCGCTCCATCTGATATGCCTATTATCAAACTATTTGTCGACAACTTATACAATCAATTACCGGAAAATTCGAGATCTTTAATAGAAAATGCCAACAATTTACCTCTTATTCAGTATACTCAAAAAAATATTGATTATTTTAAGAATGAAAAGGCGGGATTTCCTCAAAAACAAATAAAAGATTTAAAACTTTATATTCTAAATAAGGGTCAGGAATTATTAAAAGGTGCTGCTGACAAAACCAAATAATCATTATGAGCTATATTAAAGAACTTAAAGATAAATTTATTGATATAAAAAACAAACTTAAAATTGACACCAACATCTCACTTTTACTCGAGCTAAAGAATAAATCATTAGATTCCAAAATTTGGGATCAACCCCAAGTCGCTTCCCAGTTAATGCAACAAATTTCAGACGTAGAAAAAATTATTAAGTCTTGTCAGCTAATCGACACCGAAATTAACACTATTGAAGAGTTTGAAAATATTCTTACAAATCAGCCCGATCCTGTCTTACAAGCTGAACTGGATAAAAATATTCAAAAATTAGATCGTCAAATAAAAACACTTGAACTACAAACGTATTTATCGGGTAAATACGACAATAATCATGCTTTACTTTCAATTCACTCCGGCCAGGGTGGTACCGAAGCAATGGATTGGGCCTCCATGCTCCAAAGAATGTATATGAGATATTTCGAAAGAAAAAACTGGAAATATGATATCTTAGATATTACTTCCGGTGATGAGGCTGGTATTAAATCTGTGTACTTTAAAATTAATGCTCCATTGTCATATGGATTTTTAAAACACGAAGGTGGCACTCATCGCTTAGTTCGTTTATCACCTTTTAATGCCGATCAGTTAAGACAAACCTCATTTGCTAAGGTTGAAGTTACTCCTTATATCGAAAATAATACTGAAGTACCGGTTATAAAACCCGAAGATATCGAATTTTCTGCTTTTCGGGCTGGTGGTCACGGTGGACAAAATGTTAATAAAGTAAGTACCGCTGTTAGATTGGTCCATAAACCAACCGGTATTACTGTTTCCTGTCAAAGCCAGCGTTCTCAAGACCAAAATCGGATGGTAGCTATGCAAATGCTTACATCAAAATTATGGGCACTGGAGCAAGATAAATTATCTGCTGAAAAATTGTCAATAAAGGGTGTAAATATTATCGCCGGTTGGGGCCATCAAATTAGGTCATATGTTCTTCATCCATATAAAATGGTTAAAGATCTTCGAACTAATTATGAAACCTCGGACACCAACGCGGTTTTAGATGGAGATTTGGATCAATTTATCGAATCAGAAATAAAGTTATGAAAAAATATTCTAAATACTTAATTATAATTTTTGTCTTAGTATTATTATATTTTTTAATCGGAATATATATAATCCTAAAAGACATTTCTATTCGTACCAATAGGTCAATTACTTACTTTCCATCTCTACTATTAAAAACAAAATCAAACCCTTCAATCGGCAATAGTCTCGATTTTATTATTTTAGGACTAGATCCGAGAAATGATCTTCTTGAAAAAACAATTACAACTGACACTATAATATATGGAAATTTAAAACATAATTCTTCAATAAATTTAATATCTATCCCCAGAGATTTGTGGGATTATCAACTATCAGTAAAAATTAATCAGATTTATCCTCTGTCGCAAGATTATTTAGATAAATTTGCATTTATTCAAAACAACTACTCAAGAATTACTGGTCAAAATATTTCCCGCACCATTGTTTTTACCACTCAAAATTTAATCGATATTATTAATTTAATGGGAGGTGTTGATATTAATCTACCTCAGGGTTTTACTGATAATTATTATCCAAATCCGGATTATATAGCTAATCCAAATTCATCAATACCTAAATACAAAACTGTTCAATTTCCTTCGGGTAAAATTCATCTTGATAAAAACAATGTAACCGAATTTGTTAGATCCCGTAAAAGTTCAGAAAGTGTCGAATCGGGAGGAACCGATATAGGTCGGATTAAAAGACAACAATTATTGCTTGAAAGTATATTATCCAAATTATCCAGTCGAGAATTATTGAATAATTATAAATTTCTTGCCGATTTATATAACTATTGGCAGGATCATATCACTTCTAATTTATCCGATTCTGACATATTAGAATTAATTTTAAAAAATTATAAAAATCTAAAAAATATGCCAGTTATCAGTGGCATTGTTCCAACTGCTGAAGAACCCAACAAAGATGTACTCTACCATCCCATTAAATTTATCAATAATCAATGGGTGTTTATTCCAGATGACAATAATTATTCCAGTCTTAAGCTGTTTATCGCAAAAATAGTTAACACAGTTAAATAGTTGTTTTTTGTTTTTTACCTCACTTTGTTATACTAATCTATTAATATTTAATATCATTATGGATATACCAAATTTAGCCAATCAAACTCCAATAGTTAAACCTTCTTCAAAACCTTTTTCTATTCCGGTTGTAATGCTTATAATATTTGTTGGACTACTTTCGGGGTATGGATTAAGTCAGTTTTTCCCAAAATTAAATACGGTTAAGTTTAATTCAGATGGTAAATCATCAACCAACTCAGCTTTATCAACAGATAATATTTCTTCCGGTGATCAGCTGATAGTTGGCAAAATTTATGGAAACCAGGAAAAGACTTTTAAAGATACGGCTTCTGGAATTATCGAGAAAGGGAATATAAACGGTGAGGGTACACACATTCTAAATCGTGAAGGCGGTGCTTCACAACGAGCCTCGTTAATATCATCCGCTGTTGATCTCGACTTATTTGTTGGAAAAAAAGTTGAAGTAAAAGGTGAAACCAATGCGTCAAACAAAACTTCTTGGTTATTGGATGTAGGTAATATAAAAATATTAGAATAATTAATGAATATTATTTTTAGTCACGTCGTCAAAAATTATGGCGTAATTAATGCCATTAAAGACATTAGTTTTGATATAAAGACAGGCGAATTTGTTTTTATTGTTGGTCCATCTGGTTCCGGAAAGTCAACTTTAATTAAATTAATATTAAATCAAATTAAACCAACGTCGGGTGAAATTATCATTGGTGATCAAACACTAGATAATATTTCTACTAAAGCCATTAACAATATCCGTCGCCAAATCGGTGTTATTTTTCAGGATTATCAGTTAATTCTTGATAAAACCGTTGAGGAAAATATCGCCTTAGCTCTTGATATTATTAATTACGAATCGACAAAAATACCAGAAAAAATCGATAAAATAATAAAACAAGTTGGCCTAGGTAGTCGTCGTCATCTTTTCCCATCCCAATTATCCGGCGGTGAATTACAAAGAGCCAGTTTGGGACGTGCCTTAGCCGTAGAACCCAAAATAATATTAGCTGATGAACCAACCGGTAATCTCGACACTGAAAATGCCTGGAATCTAATCAAGCTTATAAAAGACATCAACGAGCAAAACGGTACTACCATAATTATGACAACCCACAATTTGGATATTATCCAATCTCTCGATAAAAGAATTATTACTCTAAAAAACGGTAATATCATCAAGGACACCCAAAAGAAATTGACAAAAATCAAAACGTCTAAAAATATTCGTTTAACTAAAAAATGACACCAATCAAAAATACCTGGCATCATATCCGACGATCACCGTTTCAGAGTTTAACCGCCATTATCGTTATGCTGGTAAGTTTTTTTAGTTTAAATTCTTTTTTAATCATTAGTTCCGGCATGTCATCGGTATTGAACTATTTTGAAACCAAACCAGAAATTACAATTTTTCTCCGCGACGGTCTCGATCGAAGCACAGTTGAAAATTTACAACAGGAATTAAGTAATTATCCTGATATTAGAGAAATAAAATTTATATCAAAAGAGAAAGCCTTGTCTATATATAAAGAACAAAATAAAAACAATCCGATGTTAACCGAAATGGTTACTGCTAGTATTTTACCGGCTTCATTTGAAATATCGGTTTCTGATCCAAAAATCCTTGAACAAATCGCTTTAAACTTTTCAGCTAAAAAAGACCAGATCGACGAAATAATTTATCAAAAAGACATTATTAAATCTTTATTAAGTTGGACTGAATTTATCCGAAAAACCGGTATGATAATCGTTTTATCATCAACCATGATTACATTTTTAATTATTTTTATAATTATCGGGATGAAAATTACTAGCCGGAAAAACGAAATAAATATTTCCCGTCTTTTAGGAGCTTCAAAATTTTATGTTATGAAACCATTTATTCTTGAAGGTTTATTCTACGGCTTTTTGGGTAGTTTATTTGGTACTTTAATTTGTTTTGGTCTCGTTTATAATTTTTTTCAATCTATCAACACTTTTTTTAATCCAATAATATTTTTATCAGCTAACTTAATTTATTATTTATATTTATTATTATTTTCTTTATTTCTGGGTAGTTTCATCGGTTTAATTGCTAGTTATATTGGAGTTAAAAGATACATTAAATATTAAGCTAATGAAAAAGCTTATATTTTCTCTGTTGTTATTTAGTCTTTTGTTTTATCAGCCAACAATTCTAATTGGCGAAGAAACAGTCGATAACTTAAATCAAAAAATTATTGAATACAATCAAAAGCTAGAAGAATTGGCAAAATCAAAGGACACCTTATCAACCCAAATAAAAATCTTAAACTCACAGGTTGAATTAACAACTTTAAAAATTAATCAAACAGAAAATAACATAAAATTACTTGAACAGGAAATTGCCTCACTCACCGTAAAAATAAATCAACTAGATATATCTTTAAATCAACTATCGTCAATATACATCGAGCAAGTTACCCAAAACTATAAATTAACAAAATATTATTCCGGAATTTCCGTTCTTGCCCTGTCAAATTTCAACCAGTTTTTAGAACAATATCGCTATATCGTTAATGTCCAAAAAAATAGTCAGAATACTCTTCTAAATATGGAATCGGTTCGAACTAATTATGATAATCAGAAAGTCCAAAAAGAGCTAAAGCAAACAGAATTACAACAACTAGAAATAAAACTCGACGAACAGAAAAAAAGTTTAGCTAAACAAAAATTAACTAAAACCAATCTATTGGAAGTTACTAAAAACGATGAGTCAAAATACCAACAATTACGCAAAGCAGCCGAAGACGAGTTGAGTTCATTGTTAAAAGCTAAATTTGTTGGTAAAAGAAATGTTAAAGCCGGAGAACCACTGGGATTAATGGGTAATACAGGTTATTCGTTTGGCGACCATCTTCATTTTGGTCTTTATTCTCTCCGTGAAGAAGACTTAAATTCATGGATATATGCCAATGATATTGATTCGTCTGATTACACAAAAAGTCACATCTGGCCAATGAACGATCCGCTGGAAATTACTCAAACTAGAGGTGTAACAAAATATTCTTATCTATATTCTGATCATTTTCATCATGGAGTAGATATGGTTTCAGCCAACAAAACCGTAAGAGCAGTTAACGATGGTGTCGCTTATTTTTTTAGAAATTCATCCAGCAGCCTTGGTAATCATGTCAAACTTTTCCACCCGGACGGTAAGATGACTTTATATTTACATTTACAGTAACTTTAGTAACCTCTTGATACTTTTCTCAAAAATATACTTACACTAACCATACCCAATACCAATACGGTTTCAAATACTATATTTGATGAACCGGTTGTGGGAATTGATTTTAATTCAACAAAATATTTAGCTTCGTCATAATCAGAAACAAGATCATTTTGGACTTTTGTTTTATTAATTTGCTGCAATTTTTTATTACTAACACTTGATGTCGGTAAATTTGCAATTTTAGCTCTAATAAAATACTCTTTAGTTTGTCCTGGCTCTAATGTGCCAATTTGGTTATTTATAGTATTCGATGTTTTGTTATAAATTCCAGGAAAAAAGAGTAAATTTAAATAATTAGGTAAAATATCAACCAAGCTCACATTTGTTAATGTCTGATTACCGGAATTTTCAACTAGAATTTTAAATTCTACGGTATCGCCATCCTTAAAAATTAACTGTTCTGCAGAAATATTATCATAAAAGTTCTTATCTGTTATAGGTCTTACTTTTTTATCAATTACAATCTTTGGTTTATTTTCCGATTGACTGTAATATTGAGCCATAGAATATCTGGGGACCAATAATAATCCGCACAAAACGTAAAAGCTAAATATATAGATTGATTTTTTTAAATTAAAAAATTTCATTATATTTAAAATAATATAAGATTACAGGATATTATACCAAATAAAGGTATAATGTCAAGCAGATTTAAAATATCCTTTGCTATACTTAATAATATGAAAAACTATCTAATTGATGAAATATCGGTGTTTTTCCCTTGCTATAACGAAGCGTTAAATATTACCAATACTTTCAACAAATCTGTTTCTGTACTTAATAAAATATCTAAAAAGTGGGAAATAATTCTGATAAACGATGGATCAAAAGATAATACCGCAGAAGTGCTACAAAAATTAAAAAGGTTATACCCGGATAAGGTCAAGATAATCTCTCATTCACCCAATCGTGGATATGGTGCTGCTTTTAAAAGCGGAATTTATAACGCCAAATATAAGTGGATTACTTTTACCGACGCTGATGGTCAGTTTGACTTTAATGAAATATCAAAATTTATATCAGCACAAAAAAAATTTAAAGCTGATATGGTAATCGGCTTTTATATAAAACGACAAGTATCAAAATCTGTAATTTTAACTTCAAAAATATGGGAAATTATTGTTTATATTCTTTTTGGACTTAAAGTAACTGATATTGATTGTGGCTTTAAATTTTTTAATAAAAAAGTTGTAGAAACTATTCCCAAACTTGAAGCTGAGCGGGGTGCGTTTATTTCCAGCGAATTTTTAATAAAATCAAAAAAAGCCGGTTTTAAAATAGTAGAAGTCGGTGTCAATCATTTTCCTCGGACAGAAGGTCAGGCAACCGGTAGAAATTTTAAAGTAATTTTAAAAAGTTTTAGTGACTTGTTTCGTCTTTGGTATAAAATCCAATTTAATCAATGAAAATATTTTTAAAAACAAATTATATCTTAATTCTAATATTATTTATTGCTGCTATTTTGCGTTTATACCGTATTAGTGATTATATGGAATTTTTAGGTGATCAAGGTAGGGATGTAGTCATAGCACGTGATTTTTTAAAAAATGGAAATTTGTTTTTTATTGGTCCTTCAACTAGTATAGGCAATATATATCTCGGACCATATTATTATTACTTTTTTGTTGTTCCCGGTCTATTATTTACCAATTTTAATCCTGTTGGTCCGGCAATAATAGTTGCTATTCTGGGTATTTTAACCGTATTACTAATATATTTAATTTCCCGACGGTGGTTTGATC
>JAYRQZ010000183.1:0-3673 GCA_041910355.1 Candidatus Woesebacteria bacterium
GTCGGCTTGTTTACCTAGCAACTGTTTGGAAATGATTTTCAATTTAGTAAATATAAAAATTGGCTCCGGGTTGCCAATGCCAAAGGGTGAAAGTTGATTGATAATATTATAATTGGCTTCATTTACTGCCGATAATTTCATTTCGGCGTCAACTAGAATTTTGGATTCTAATTTAATATTTTTAAGTAATTTTTTAACATCTTGGATTATTAATTTTTTAAGTTTAGAAATGTTTTTGGTTAAAATGCTAAATCCAGCAGCAGCGGCATGACCGCCTAAATCTAAAAATAGGTCAGAATGTTGTCGTAATATCTCAATAATATTTATTTCCGCTATAGACCGGCATGAACCTCGGGCAATAAATCCTTCGACTGAAATCACGATTGAGGGTAAATTAAATTTATCAGTTAGCCGGCCAGCGATTAAGCCAATTACACCCGGATTAAAAGAAGAATCATAAATAAATAGCAGTTTATCTTTAACGTTAACTAAACTTAAGGCTTTGTCCATATTTATTTTCTGAATATCCTGCCGCTGTTGATTGTATGTGTTGACAATACCAGCATATTTAGTAGCCTGATTAATATTTTGACTACACAAAAGCCGGAGCGCATCGGTAGGGTCTGATAAGCGGCCAATGGCATTGATTCTAGGACCAATAACGTATGCTAATTCGTAAACCGTTAAATTGGAAGAATTGATCCCAGACATGTCTAATAATATTTTTATTCCCAGTGATGGAATTGACCGTAACGATGTTAGTCCGTGAACTAACAGTGACCTGTTTGTACCTATTAAAGGTATGCAATCGGTAACTGTACCCAATGCAGCTAATCCGATATCGGCTGACAAATCTAATTTCTTAGCCAAAAACCATGTTAAAGCTGAGGCTGAATATAAAGTGGAATGAACGAGAGAGTCAACAGTTGCCAATTTTCCATTGGCGAGATGGTGATCAATGACAATAATTTTGATTTTTTGTTTAGATTTAATTTTATTAAATTCTTTTCCGGCGACTATTCCGTTATCGACAGTTATTAATAAATCAAAAATAATATTTTTTTCTTTTTGAAGACGAAAAAATGTTTTTGAATTAAAACCGTATCCATCAATAAATCGGTTAGGAACAAAAGGAACAACGTTAGACGTTTTTTTATATAAAGTTTGCCAAATAATGGCTGTAGCGCTAATACCATCTACATCATAATCACCGTAAATTAATATATTGCCATTTTTCCTAATTATTTCTTTGATTATTTTAATTGAACTTAAAAAATTTATATTAATTTTGGGAGGAGGTGGTTTTAAAAATGTTTCATAATTTTTAGTATTTATCTTTCTGTTTTTTAGTAGGACATCCAGTAATTTAGCCGGAGAAGTGCTCTTATTAAAAATAACCGTTGATAGTTTTTTAATATTGACAGACATCAGAGTATTTTATTGTATTTGAAGTAATATTTGTTATACTTTCTAAGTTGGGATGAGTATTTAGCCTAAACATCCCAACCAGTTATATTTAAGGTTAAAAGGAGTACTCAAAAAGAGTCACATGGCAAAGAAATTATTTGTAGGGAATCTTCCCTTTAGCATGACTGACGATCAACTGATGCAGATTTTTGCTGCATATGGTAAGGTTGTTTCAGCCAATGTAGTATTTGATAAATTTTCTCAACGAAGCAAAGGATTTGCTTTCGTAGAATACGAAACCGAAGAAGAAGCTAAAGCAGCAATGCAAGCTTTGGACGGTTCGGAACAAGACGGTCGCAATATTGCCGTTAAAGAGGCATTACCCCGCCCGGAGAAACCAGCCGGTCCAACTCAAGCATAATAAACTTATAGTTTGGATTTAAACCCTCCCGATCACTTTTGGGAGGGTTTTTGGTTTATAATTAGCCATGATTAATAGACAGAATCTTCCTTATCGTGAAGGCGTAATTGGCTATATTTTCGATAATAAAAAAAGATTTTTAATTGTCCAAATGAAATCATATAAAGATAACGAGTGGAGATTGCCAGGAGGAGGAACTGATGGAGAGGATCCTTTAAATGCAATTAGTCGAGAAATCTCTGAGGAATTGGGGATTGATTTTGAAGTAAAAATTATCGGTGTTGCATCGAACAAAACTTGTTTTGACTGGCCGGATAAGCTAATTCAAGAACATATAGATCAAAAAAAAACAGTTTATCGGGGACAAAAACAAACGCAGGTTTTAATGAAATACCTTGGGGGGCAAATTAATCTTGATCCAAATGAAATAAAACAATATAAATGGGTGTATGAGTACGAACTACCTCAATTCTTAATATTTGTTGGTCAAATGGCTCAAACTATTGAGGCACTTAATGAATTTAAAGAAATGAAATGGATATAAAATTACCGAAATACGTTACAGATATTATGAAAAAATTTGCCAATAATGGGGCGGAGATATTTGTGGTGGGCGGAGCGGTTCGTGATTTAATGCTAAAAAAAGAGGTAAAAGATTGGGATTTTGCAACCAATCTAACTCCAGAAGAAATGAAAAGATTGTTTCCCAACAACAGTTTTTGTGAAAATAATTACGGTACTTTTAGTATTGTGTTATCTAAAAACGAAATTTTTGAAGTTACAACTTACAGAACCGAAAGGAATTATGATGATTCCAGACATCCGACTACTGTTAAGTGGGGAAAAAGTTTAGAAGAAGATGTTCAAAGAAGAGATTTTACCATCAACGCGATGGGATTGGATATTGATGGTCAATTATATGATTATTACAACGGCAAGAATGACCTTTTAAACAAAATCATCAAGACCGTTGGTGATGCTGACGAAAGATTTAAGGAAGATGCTTTGAGAATGTTAAGAGCTGTTAGAATTGCCTCCCAACTAGGGTTTGTTATCGAGGAAAAAACTTTTGATTCAATTATTGTTAATGCACCGACAATTAATAAAATTGCCGGCGAAAGAATCAGGCAGGAATTATTTTTAATCTTATCTGGCAACAAACCAGCTGACGGAATAAAATTATTAAAAAATTCAGGATTGTTGGCAATAATCATGCCTGAATTACTTTTGGGTGTTAATATGAAACAAAAAGGTCATCATGTATACGATGTGTGGAATCATTCATTAGAAGCACTAAACAATTGTATTAGCACCGATCCGATTACCCGACTGGCAACTATGCTACACGATATCGGCAAACCGATAACTATGAAAGGCAGCGGTGCTTCACGAACGTTTTACAATCACGAAGTAATTGGATCGAGAATTGCCATTAAAATTGGTAAATACTTAAAATTTTCCAATAAACAGCTTGATCAACTATTTAGATTAGTACGTTGGCACATGTTTACGGTGGAAGATACCCAAACAGATAAAGCTGTCAGAAGGTTTATTAGAAATGTTACTCCAGAATATTTAGAGGAAATGATCGCGTTAAGACGGGCTGACCGTTTAGGTAGCGGGTCAAAGGAAAGTAGTTGGCGATGGGAATTGTTTAAAAAAAGATTGATTGAAGTCCAAAAACAACCGTTTACAGTCAGAGATTTAAAAATAAATGGCAATGATGTGATGAAAAAATTAAATATTAAACCCGGCAAAAAAGTAGGCCAGATATTAGACGAGTTGTTTAAATTGGTAGAAAATGACCCTAAACTAAACCAGAAAAGTAAATTATTTAAGTTATTA
>JAYRQZ010000184.1:0-3730 GCA_041910355.1 Candidatus Woesebacteria bacterium
AAACGAAACCGGTGTCGGTAACGCCATTAGCAATTCCAAACTTGATCGTAGTGAAATTTTTATTACCACCAAACTTTGGATCACCGATTTTTTTACTCCACATAAAGCCATTAAAACCAGTCTTAAAAAACTTAATCTCAATTACGTTGATCTCTACCTTATCCACTGGCCAACTCCGTTTTGGAAAACAGCCTGGAAAGGATTGGAACTCATATATCGTCAAGGCTTAGCCAAAGCTATTGGTGTCAGCAACTTTAATCTTTCCCAATTAAAAACTCTAGAAAACCAAAGTGGTATTGTCCCAGCTGTTAATCAAATCGAATTTAGTCCTTTTAATTACAACCAAAAATTAATCGAATACTGCCACCAAAAAGGCATAATCGTTGAAGCCTATAGTCCCCTGACTCAAGGCAAACGTCTCCAAAATCAAAATCTTAAAACAATTGCTCTTAAATATAACCGCTCGGTTGCCCAAGTTCTTCTACGTTGGTGTCTTCAACACAATGTGGTAGTACTGCCCCGCTCCCAAAACCCCGATCATATTAAAGAAAATATTGATATCTTTGATTTTCAAATCTCCTCTGGCGATGTGGCAAAATTGGACTCTCTCAACGAAAACTACCGTTCCCTATTTGATTATGTTCCCCGGAAATAATTTTATTGTCAATAACATTGTGTTAAAATAGCTCATCAATGCAGGATCCGGAACATTCACCTAAACATCCCACAACATCTACTTCTCCTGAGGCTCCCAGCTCACGATGGACACAGCCAGACCCAATCAACAAGCCAGGTTATTGGGTTAGACCAATCGACCCCGAAGTTTTAGAACGAATGCCCGATTTTTGTGAAACATTTTTGGACATGACTCCCTGGAAATTATTTGTAAGGGATGTAAAAGGTCTGTGGAGATTTTTTGGTTTCTAATTTCCCCCTGCTACAATTATTTAATGCCGGGTTTGCTTTTTATTCTAATTCTTATTTTCCCCCAACCAATTCAGGCCAAATTCGGTCTGGACACTGTCAAAGTCAAAGACAAAGTCAATGTTTCCGCTTCTATCGAAGAAAATCGGGTCACTATCTATGGTTATACTTCACCTACAGCCAGAGTTGAACTAAGCAGCACTAAAGTATTTGCCGTTACTTTTTCCGACAAAAACGGTTATTTTGAATTTGACAAAACTATCCTCCCCAAAAACCCAAGCGATTTGTGTTTAACTGCCATCGATGACTCCTCTCGTCAGTCAACTCCGGTCTGCATTCCTCCTCCTCCACCAACCAACTATCACACCGATATTGGTCCGATTATTTTGCCACCAACTATTACTATCGAAAACGATACTATCAAACCAAATTCCACTAGCGCCACTTCCGGCCAAAGCATTCCCAATTCTCCTATCGACATCTATCTCTATCAAATTGACACCAACGCCCCTATATTTCCCAAATCAGTTCAGGCTTTTGGCTTACCAGTCTTCTCTACAGTTAGTGACGCTCTAGGCAATTATAGTTTTAATCTCCCCACTGCCTACGCTACCAATTATCGACTATATAGTACCGTCAAATTTGGTGAAGATCAAAGTCCCAAATCCAACACCTTAAATTACAAACTACCTTCCCTCTGGTGGCTTTTTTGGAGCCAAAATTCCTGGTTAATTGTTACTCTTGGTGTTTTTGTACTAACCCTGACCCTTTTCTTCTATCTTATCTACGTATATTACTTAAGTCCGAAACCCACCAATCGTTATCTTCCGGCAATTTTTTCCTTTCCTCTCTGGTTGCCACCATCTTCCCGCCGAAAAGTGTAATTATTTGTTCTATCGCTATCCGACAACTAAATCCTGATCCTGCAACCATTTCTCTAACTTCTGCAACTTCTTTCATCACTCCGTCTAATCTACCGGTTAAAAAATCACTTTCGGGCATTTTGTATTTCATACCCGATTATACTTCACTTCCCACTTTTATACTTAATACTTAATACTTGATACGTAATACTAGTTTTTTACTCTATAATTAATTGTGGCTCAAACTAAAACTACACTTATTATTGTATTTTTAATTTTGGCTCTCCTTGCTTCCTTAACTATGGTCTTCCGAACTACCGTTTTTTTTGGTCGGGCAACTACTTCAAATTCTTCTCCCATAGCCCTGGAAAATTCCTACCTTTTTGCCTCACCGCTTCAAGCCAAAGCTGACGGTAAGGAACTGATCAGAGTAACCGTCTTTATTCTTGATGGTCGTGGTTTGGGAGTTCCCGGAAAAGAAGTCAGCCTGAATCTACCCTCGACCGTCAACTCTATTCCCACTCAACCAACCACCGACGATACCGGCAAAGCTATTTTCGATTTATCATCAGCTTCTGCCGGCAAATTTGAAATTCAAGCTCATACCGAAGGTAAATCACTGCCTCAAAAAGTCCGAATCGTTTTCTACTAATTATTCTCATTGGCTACAAATATATCAACAAATGTCTTTGTTATGTTTTAATAAAATAGTTATTTATTACGTACATTCAGGAATAATAAAATTGCCATATTATAATATCCCTATTCTAGTGCGATTCTAAATATTTTTATGGTTTATCAGTCACCTCGTCCACCTGCTATAAAAACCATTGTCCAATATATCAATATATGCCTTATTACAACTTAATGTACGGTGTTTAATTCCTAAAAGTTACCTTAACTCCTCCGGGTATCGTTTTTCCGTCAGCAATTGCCACTACCGTAAATTGACCTTCTGTTTTTGACCTAATCTTAAAACTAGCCTTGCCATCTTTATCTGTTAACTGGTTCACAGCTTCTATATCTTCCAAACCTTCTAATATCACTTGTTTACCTTCAACACCCTTTCCACTTTTATCTAACGCAAACACATTTATTCTACACTCATCTATTCCATCTGCTTTTGCCAATATTCTATCTCCTAAAATATATGAATCTGTTGCCGATATCACAGTTGCCGGTGCTGCTTTTGTTAAAGTAACAAATATTCTTGGAACTAATTGTGTTGATAAATAATAAATCACCAATAAACCAACTACACTCAAACCAATTAGTAGATACTTCTTTTTATTGCTTATCACTATCACAATCATATCATAATTTTAATTTCTGTTACTCATATTATTTATTCTTTCAAAACTTGATTACGACTGCTAATGAATTAATATTATAAATCTACTGAATTTATAGGTTTTAATTAATGCTTTTCAAAAATTTCATATATGTGGAAAACATATTTATTACTATTGCTCATACTATATTGTATATATATTTCAATATACATATCTTTTTATACTCATATATTTCTTAATAACACTAATAACATCATTTTTAATGATCCATCATTATTAACTATTTAAAAAGTTAGTAGATCATATTTAATATACTTTATAGCTTGAATTATTAATTATTTATATATCTATTAATATCATATTATCTTAACCGCACTTCTCCGCATGATAATAAAAAACTGCTGATCCTTTAAAGCTTTAATTATATTATATAGATATATAAAGATAGTAGTTTATTTATCAATATTTTGATCTGTGAAAATATACCGCAACTATTCCACGGTAAATAAACCGTATCAAAGATACTAACAAAAGACATCATTTTCTAGCTAAATTAGCTTCTTGACAGCCTTTTCCTAATAGTAGATAGTTTAATTAATTACTTGTTTAGCTTGATAAAAATGTATAAAAAATATAATTTTCAACCTAAAA
>JAYRQZ010000185.1:0-11686 GCA_041910355.1 Candidatus Woesebacteria bacterium
AAAAGAAATTATTCCATTGGTATTGTCGGCTACGGTATAGTTGGTCAGGCAGTTGAATACGGGTTTTCCAATTTTGATATTCATATCTACGATAAATACAAACCGTCGGAAACATTAGCTGCGGTTATTAAGGAATCTGAATTTATATTTATCTGTTTGCCGACACCGATTAAATCTGACGAATCTGGTATCGATTTAAGCATTATTGAAGATAATATTGATGCCATCGTCGGTTTTACCAACAATACAGATAAAATTGTAGTTATCAAATCGACGGTAGTTCCCGGAACAACCGAAAAGTTTATTAATAAATACCCCAAAACGCTTTTTTGTTTCAACCCCGAATTCTTAAGAGAAGCCTCATTCCTTCAGGATTTCGTAAATTCAGATAGAATTGTGATTGGAGCAAATTCTGATTTAATATTTCGGCGTTTATCGGCTTTATATCAGGCTGTTATGCCGCTAGTACCAATATACTACACTGACCCAACCAGTGCCGAAATGGTCAAATATATGGCCAATTGTTATTTGTCGACTAAAGTAATTTTTGCCAACGAAATGTATGATATTTGTCAATCATTAAATATCAAATACGAGGAAGTTAAAAAGATGGTCGTCGCTGATAAACGGATTACCGATACCCATCTGGATATTACTACCGTCAGGGGATTTGGGGGTAAATGTTTTCCCAAAGATTTATTGGCACTTCGTGCATTAGCTAAATCACGTAATATTGATACTTCGATTCTGGATATAGTCTGGAAAAAGAATCTGGCAATTCGTAAAACTAAAGATTGGGAAGAAATACCTTTTGCGGTTTCACCTGCATTCGGACATCGTGGTAAGTAAATAATAGCGGGTTTTAATATCACCAAAATGGTTTTGATATCATTAGATGTGAATTTCATTTTATGGCATTATAGTCAAGCAATCATACAATATTTTCATAATTGGTGGCTTAGATTAAAAAAAATTAATCATTTTTTTTCGCTACCTTCACTTTTCCTTACACTTTTTTATCCGTGGAAAAGGATGGTTGTCAGCACCAACAGTGGATTTAACCTTCAAAAATTTTTTGAAAATATAACTTTTAACCTGATCTCGGTCTCTATCGGTTTTGTAGTTAGAATAATGTTGATTATATTTTGCCTAGTATTAATTATCTTCATTTCCCTTTTTCAAATCATTGGATTTATTTTTTATTTGATATTTCCATTAATTAGTTTCCCGTCTTATGTTAAGTTTAAAAATCATCAAGCATCAAAACTAAGTTTCCTTCTTTCCCGCATAAATTCTAATCCGGACAAAGCTGATACAATTATTTTAGAATCAGTCGCCGGTAAATTTATATTGAAACATCTAAATTCTGCACCGAAGTTTATTGCCTTCTTTAAGAATCTAATCATTTCTGCCAATGAACCAATATCAACTGTTGATAATTTTGAATCTTACTTTAAACAACTATTATCTCAAAATCCAAAAAATGACGAAGAGCTGTCCGGTTTCAATCTGACATCAACCGATATTATTTTAGCTGCCCGCTGGTGGGATTTAATTAATTCATCATCGGTATTGTCAGACAATATTGATCTCGGTCGCCCCGGAATTGGTATTAATTTAACCTATGGTTATTCGGTTAATCTCGACCGTTATTCTGAAGATTTAAGCCTTGTCGATTTATTTCACCACCGGTTAATAGGCAGAACTAATGTTGTTAGCCGGATTAAGACTGTCTTAGAATCAGGTAGAAATGTCATTCTCATCGGCGATCCCGGTGTTGGTCGTATGACGGTAGTTTTTGAATTTACCTATCGATTAATTACCGGACAATTAGGTAATTACTTTAATGGAAAAAGAGTATTAAAATTAGATTATCAGTCAATTTTGGCAGAAGGTGATATTGAGGTCAAACGTCAGTCATTTAAAAATTCATTAATCGAAGCCAAAAACGCCGGCAATATTGTATTGGTAATCAAAGAATTGCAGCGTTTGACCAACACCAACGTTTCGGGTTACGATTTTACCGATTTATTAGATGATGTCTTGTCAGATTCCAGACTGCCTGTTATTGCTTTGTGCAATCTAGACGATTATCAGCGTTATATTTCCCATGATAGACGTATCAAGAAATATTTCGACGCGGTTGAAGTTGTTGCCCCCACTAAAGATGAAGCTATGGACATACTCTTGACATCAGCCTATGCCAACGAAAAGAAATATAATTTGATTTTTACAATTTCGTGTTTACGCAAATTACTCGACGGTTCCGATCGGTTTATCAGCGACATTCCTTTTCCGGAAAAGGTTTTGGAATTACTATCCGAACTCACTAGTCAAAAAATAAATTCTGAATCAAAAATTGTTACTTTTGATGATGCCGTTAATCTACTTTCAGAAAAAACAAAAATACCCATGGTTCGAATTACTGAAGCCGAAAAAATCAAGCTTTCTTCTATCGAGTCAATTATTCATCAAAAACTAATCGGACAGGAAGCGGCAATAGAATTAATTGGTAAAAGTCTTCGGGCTCGTTCGGTTGGACTTAAAAACGAGGATCGCCCGATTGGTTCTTTTCTCTTTCTTGGTCCAACCGGTGTTGGCAAAACAGAGACGGCCAAAGTTCTGTCAGAAATATATTTCGGAGATAATCAACCAATACTTCGTTTTGATATGGCGGAATATATAGGACCCGAAGGTTTTTCTCGTCTTATAGGCTCTGTTTCTCAAAATCGGGTTGGTAATCTCACTACCGCTATCAAAGAATCTCCCTCGTCTCTTTTATTGCTGGATGAAATTGAAAAAGCTCCCAAAGAAATATTTAATTTATTATTAACTCTGCTTGACGAAGGCTATTTAACCGATGTCTATAATAAAAAAATAAAGTGTAGCAATTTATTTGTGATTGCCACATCCAACGCCGCTGCCGAGTTTATTCGCCAGTCCGTTGCTCAGGGAATTACGGGCGAAGGTTTGCAGCAGCGAGCTCTTGAGTATATTCAACAAAATAATATTTTTGTTCCGGAGTTATTAAATCGTTTTGATGGTGTTGTGGTATTTGAACCATTAACCAACGATAATTTGCAATCAGTCACCAAACTAATGCTTCAAAAACTTCAACAAAATTTAAAATCTAAAAATATTTTTATGGAATATGATGAATTTGTTGTTAAAAAACTTGTAGATGAAAATTATGATCCCACATTAGGGGCCAGGCCGATCAGAAGAGCAATTGATCTGGTGCTTTCAGATATAATAAGTCGACCAATATTAAATAATCAGATAACTGGTGGTGATAAAATAAATATCACCGCAGGAACAGTTAAAAACGAATATA
The DNA here is from genome assembly GCA_041910355.1 of Candidatus Woesebacteria bacterium. Lineage (GTDB taxonomy): Bacteria > Patescibacteriota > Microgenomatia > UBA12405 > UBA12405 > JAYRQZ01. The sequence continues at coordinate 3,335 of JAYRQZ010000185.1, forward strand.
TAGTCAATAAAATTTAACAGGTCCTGTTAAAATAAGCCATGTCTAATCTTTCAATTGGAATTGTCGGTTTACCAAACGTTGGCAAATCAACTTTATTTAATGCCCTACTAGGTAAAAAAGTTGCCGATGCTAGCAATTACCCTTTCTGTACAATCGATCCCAACGTCGGTGTCGTTCAGGTACCTGACGAAAAATTGCCAGTTTTAGCAAAAATTGTAAAAACAACCCAAATTATTCCGGCTATTGTTGAATTTGTTGATATCGCCGGTTTGGTTAAGGGTGCGTCTTTGGGGGAGGGACTGGGCAATAAATTTTTAAGTCATATCCGCAACTGTGACGCTATTTTGCATGTTGTCAGAAATTTTTCTGATCCTAATATTATCAGAGAAGGATCGGTTGATCCGAAGGGAGATTTTGAAGTAGTTTGTGCTGAACTAATCATCAAAGATCTTGAATCAATTGATAGATATCTTGATACCTATAAAAGTAATTCGAAAGAATATAAAACCGCCAAATATATGCTTGTTGCAAAACTTAAAGCAGAATTAGAAAAAGGTAATTTGGTAATAAATTTAAATCTTTCCGAAGAAGAAAATTTGTTAATTAAAGATTTTTCTCTTCTAACCAATAAACCATATTTTATTGTTGCCAATGTTGATGAAGATACCTATCAAAACATTGATAATTACAAGGTAGAATTAAATAATGTAATTCCTGTTTGTGCCAAAACAGAATTTGAGTTGTCCGAATTATCACTTGAAGACCAAAAAGAATATTTGGCCAATCTTGGAGTAACCCAGTCTGGGTTAGAAAGGGTAATAAAAAAAGCCTATGATACCTTGGGAATGCAATCATTTTACACCGCCGGAGTTAAAGAAGTTCGAGCTTGGACTATTACCAAAGGAAGTACCGCTCCGCAAGCCGCCGGTGTAATTCACACCGATTTTGAAAGAGGATTTATCATGGCCGAAATTGTTTCTTATCAGGACTTTGTTAACTGTAGTGGATGGGAAAATGCCAAATTAAAAGGTTTGCACCGTCATGAGGGTAAAGATTATAAAATGTGCCCCGATGATATTGTCGAATTTCGTTTCAATGTTTAGGTTATGAATAAATTACTGATAATTTCCGGTCCGACTGCTACTGGTAAAACTGCCTTGGCGGTGAAACTGGCTAAAAAATTACATGGTGAAATAATATCAGCTGATTCCCGTCAAATTTATCAAGAACTTGATATTGGTGTTGGTAAGGATCATCCCCGGGGTACTCCGATTCATTTGATAGATATTATCAAGCCTAATCAAAAATTTTCGGTAGCCGAATATCGCCAAATTGCTCTTTCTAAAATATACGAATTACAATCCCAAAACAAGTTACCTATTTTAGTTGGTTGCTCTGGATTTTATATCGATTCCATTATAAATCCGAAATACAATACATTTTTAATTAAACCAAACAAAATATTACGTAATATACTTGGATATTTATCAATAAATATATTACGGTTTTTACTAAAATTAATTGATTCGTCAAATTTCAATAAACTAAACCATTCCGATTCGTGTAATCCATATCGACTAATCAGAAAAATAGAAATCGCATTATTCAAAAATAAATTAAAAATATCGACTTTCAATTCAAAAATTAATATTCTTCATATTTCGCTTACAGCATCCAGCCATATTTTATATAAACGGATCGATAACCGGGTCGAAGAAAGATTGAAAATGGGTCATCTTAACGAGCTCAAAGATCTATTAAATAAATACCAGTGGACAGATCCGGGACTAAAAGTTTCAGCCTATTCGTGTTTTAAAAATTATTTTTATAATAAACAGTCACTGGCAGTATCAATTCAAAAATGGAAATATCGTGAACACCGCGATGCCAGGCATCAAAAAACCTGGTTTAAAAAAAGATCAAACGTTCTATTTGTAGATATCACAAAAGAATATATTAATAAATCGGTCATGGAAAATGTGGAAAAATGGTACAATAAATCATGAAACCACAAAGAATCGAAATATCTTACAAAACAATCCTTTTTATTGTCGCTTTGGCAATGACTTTATTATTTTTGTGGAGTATTAAAAATATTTTACTTCTTTTATTTATTTGTTTTTTGTTTGCAGAAACTTTAAATCCAACCATTGTAGCCTTAGAAAAATTAAAGATAAATCGAGCACTTGGTATAATTTTAGTTTATCTCACCATAATTTCTCTCATCTCGTTTTCTATTGCCGGGATTGTTCCTATAGTTATTGAACAAACTATTGGCTTAATAAATGTTTTACCTAATATCGTTAGTCGAATTGATATTTTTGGTATTTCGGTCAATTCGATTGATTGGGCATCACAGTTTAAATTTATTGAATCTTTGCCGACTAGCATTGCCCGAATAACTGTTTCTTTTTTTTCCAACTTTTTTTCACTATTCGTTGTATTGTTTATGACCTTTTATCTTTTACTTGAAAGAAAGAATATACGTAATTATAGTTTTAAAATATTTGGTTCACGAGGAAGGGAAAAAACATTAATATTTCTTGAATTACTGGAAAAACATTTGGGCAATTGGGTTAATGCCGAAATAATTTTAATGACTACAATTGGCTTATTATCTTTCTTGTCTTTTACTCTAATAGGTTTAAACTATGCACTTCCTTTAGCGATTATTGCTGGTCTACTGGAAGCGGTACCTGGATTAGGTCCTGCAATTTCAACTATACTTGCAGCCATGGTAGGATTAACAATTTCGCCAATGACAAGTCTATTGGCAGTAATATCCGGTATCATTATTCAGCAGTTAGAAAATAATTTCATTGTTCCCAAAATAATGAAAGAAGCTGTTGGAATTAATCCTTTAATAACTATTATCGCCATTGCCGTGGGTGCTCAATTAGGTGGAGTTATGGGAGCCATTTTGGCCGTTCCGGTTTATTTGACAATCAACGCTTTAGTTGTCACTCTATTAGAAAAAAAATAACTTCAAAGACATTGTTAAGCCGGATTCTGTTTAAGGACTATCAATCTATTCTCTTTACCTGAGACTCTCAAAAGCTAGATATTATCGTCTCAACTTAAGATTTCCGCGGGAAGGATGCTCGTTTCACTTCTGGTGCCGTAGTCCGCCAAATGGCGGATCGGTACCGTCTCGTCTCTGTAGCGTTGCCCCCAGCTTTCACCGGAAACTACCTATTTGTTTTCCCTGCTTTTTGCGGTCCGGACTTTCCTGTCCGGTGTGACACCGGACTTAGTCCTTCAATATCTTTGAAGTTACCGTATTTTATCATATGTTTACCAAAACTCCCCCGAAACAACGAGGGAGTTTATTATATTCAAAACTTATTATTGCAATAAAGCAGCATCTGCTGCAGATAAAATCTTGAACATTTTTGTTCCGGTCTCGGGATCGACTGCTTCTGCTGCTGGTCTACCGTTTTTCAACATAACTTTTTTAACCTTGCTTACATCTACCTCAACTGATTTTCTTGATTTTACAGAATAAAATTTAATTGTTGCCATTAACTTTCACCTCCTTAAATGATAATTAATAAATTTTTATGTTAAATAACTTCAATAGAAATATTAATAATATACAAACCGCGCTCAAAATAACACTTTTTACTAAATCTTGTCTGATAAAATTTTTTTCTTTCATTTAGCTTCAAAGCCAGTATAGCACATACTTTTGCTACAATTAACTTGATATGAATGTTTTATTATTAATTTTAACTCTTATTAACCTGTTGTGGTTATCATATATTACCTATATTACTTATAAAAGATATTATTTAAACAACAAAATTAGTTCTAAACCAAACGAAATATCAAAACAATATAAAATTAATTTAGTTCGCTACAATCCATTTGAAGAACTTGGTGGCGACCAAAGCTTCATTTTGTGTTTATTGGATAATACTAATTCGGGTGTTATCATTACTTCATTACATAATCGAGAATCAACTCGTATTTATGCAAAATCGATTAAAAATGGTAATGGAGAAAATATGGCTTTATCAAAAGAAGAAACCAAAGCTTTAATCAAAACAATTAATAGTTAATATTTACATGCATCAAAATACTATAAAAATAACTACCTACATCGGCGTATATTTTTTTGTAACCGGTTTCTCTCTTTTGATTTTTAAACAATTTTTACCAACCAATATTAAAATAGATCAAGACACTGATTCTGCCAATAATATATCCGCTACCCCGACTAAAAGACCGGGTGTCATTACATTTTCTGGTCCCAAAACCGAAGTTTGTCCACTCAACGGTAATTTATATACCAAAGAAGAAAAAGATATTTGGTCACAGCGCCGACCAATGGCGGTAATGATTGAAAATCATAAAGACGCCCGACCTCAGTCAGGTTTGCAGAATGCCGATATAGTTTATGAAGCTGTAGCTGAAGGCGGGATAACTCGGTTTATGGGTATATATTATTGTAATGTTGTCTCCGGTTCGACCAATAAATACGATGTTGGACCGGTGCGATCTGCCAGAACTTATTTTTTGGATATAGCCTCAGAATACGCCGATTATCCGCTCTATGTTCACGTTGGCGGAGCTAATTGTAGTGCACCTAAGGATCCGGTTACCGGTCGTCAATCCGGTCCCTGTACTACCAACAAAAAAGCCCAAGCAATAGAGCAAATTAGTAGTTATGGTTGGAACAATAAAGGCACATGGGGTGACTTAAGTCAATTCTCACTATCATATAAAGCCTGTCGTCGTGAACCGGAAAGAACCGGTCAAGTCAGGGATACTGAGCATACTATGTATTGTTCTACTACCGAACTGTACAAGGTTGCCGAAGAAAGAGGATTAACTAATATGACAATAGCCAACAAGTCTAGTTGGGATAAAAATTTTCGTAGTTGGACTTTTAAACAAAAAGATGCTCCCTCGGATACTATAACTTCACCCAGAATATCGTTTGATTTCTGGTCTGGCTACAAAGATTATTCAGTTGTTTGGGAATATAATAATTCTTCAAATAGTTATTTACGTGTTAACGGAAGTGAAAAGTTAATAGACTTTAATACTGGCGACCAAATATCTACTAAAAATTTAGTAATTCAATTTACCAAAGAAACCAGATCGGTAGACGAACATGGCCATATGTTATATGACATAGTTGGTTCCGGTAAGGGGTTACTGTTCCAAAATGGAACCAGTCAGGAAGTTACTTGGGCAAAATCAAACCGGGTTTCGAGAACGATTTACAAGGATAAAGCCGGAAAAGAAATCAATTTTGTACCTGGTATGGTGTGGGTGGAAATATTACCAATTGGGAATACTGTTACCTATGAAGGTCAGTAATAATTTAAAACATCTACTTACTTCGGAGACTAGACAAAAATTAATAAATATATTTTTCTATTCACCCGCCGATTTGTTTTACGTCCGTCAGTTAGTTCGTTTAACCGGTGAGGAAATTAATTCTGTCCGTCGTGAATTAAAAAATCTTAATAACAATTCAGTTCTTAATTTGGAAACTAGAGGTAATCGGTTGTATTATTATCCCAATTTAAACAGTTATCTTTATTATGATTTAATAGTAATTGCCAATAAACATACCGGATTGGGCGCAAAATTTCAGGAAAATCGTCAAAGGTTGGGTAAATTAAAATCACTTTTTTATAGTCAAAAATTTTTAAGACACATACCCGAAAATAGCGACAATATCGATTTGGTAATTATTGGCGATGTTTCCTTAAAAGTAATCGAAGAATTGGTCAAACATGAAGAAACTAGTTTAGGTAGGGAAATTAATTATATGGTTATGGACCGATCAGAACTTAATCTTCGTTTATCTAAGCGCGATCCGGTGATGGTAGATTTTTTTCTCAAATATCCGGCGTTAATTATTGGTGATCCGATTGATATTTTAAAATAATGGCAAATTTTCGTAAGGTAATAAAAACCGGCAATAGTTTAGCTATCACTATACCATCAAAAGTAATCTCTGATTTTAGTCTTAAAGAAGGCGATATTGCTCAGGTAAAAATTAACAAAACCAAAACCACCATTTCTTATCTCTTCACAGGCCACCCCAGACAATTATCACTTATTGACAAATCCACTCATAAGGAATAAATATAACCATTATGTCACCGGTTTCCAAAAAAACTTTAAATATTTTCTGGACTATAGTAGGATTCACCTTTATTGGCCTGATAATTAATCTACCCACCACAATTCCGGTTAAAATAAATATTGGTCCGATAAAATGGGAACATACTTTTTATAGGCCTGATTTTTCATTTAAATTAGGCAATTTTCAATTTAAAAAAGATCTCAATTTGAAATACGGGCTTGATCTTGCCGGTGGGGTATCGCTGATTTTCGATATTGATACTACTAAAATATCTCAAACAGTTCTGCCGTCAGCTCTCGAATCACTAAAAGGCAACATTGAAAGAAGGGTAAATTTATTTGGACTAAGTGAGTCAAACGTTCAATTATCTTCTGTTGGTGGCAAACATCGGCTTACAGTTGATTTACCTGGTGTCGAGGACACCTCCGAAGCAATTAGACTTATAGGAAAAACTGCCAATCTAAGTTTCCGTGGAGAAGATACTAAAGTCACCGAAGCTACTACGTCTGCTTCATTTTTTGATGCTTTTCCTAATGATACCGGTATTAATGGTTCGCATTTAATTAATGCATCTGTTCAAATTAATCCGAATACATCAGAACCGGAAGTTGGTTTGGAATTTAATCCCGAAGGCACTAAATTATTCGAAAAAGCCACTAAAGAATATTTAAACAAAAGGATAGCTATATTTTTAGATGAATATCCCATAACTTACCCCACTGTCCAAACAGTCATACCCGATGGTAAGGCCGTAATAAACGGTAAATTTGATATTAAATCAGCCAAAGAACTAACTGCTCAATTAAACGCTGGAGCCCTCCCCTTACCAATTACTCCAATTCAACAATCAAAAATCGGTGCTACCTTGGGTAAAGATGCAATCGACAAAGGTTTATTTGCTGGGTTGGTTGGTTTAATTATTGTTTTTATTTTCATGATAGGTAACTATGGTTATTTGGGATTAATAGCCGATATCGGTCTGATTATTTATGGAATAATTACTCTGACATTATATCGATTGATACCGGTTACATTAACATTTCCTGGCATAGTCGGCTTTATACTTTCTATCGGTATGGCAGTTGACAGTAATATTTTAATATTTGAACGCATGAGAGAGGAACTGAGGCTTGGAAAACCCTGGAATATCGCCATGGAATTAAGTTTTGGTCGTGCCTGGGATTCAATTAAAGACGCCAATACCTGCACTATCATTACCGGTTTAATTTTATTCAACCCTTTAAATTGGAGTTTTCTAAATACTTCGGGCATGGTTCGCGGTTTTGCTATTACTTTACTGCTGGGAATTATCATCGGTATTTTTACCGGTGTTTTTGTTACTAGAAATCTGTTAAGAGTTTTTCTTAGAAAAAAATAAAATGAATATCATGAAATTTCGTCCTGTTTTTGTTTTTATATCGACACTATTACTTTTAATATCACTCTATTCAATAGTTAAATGGGGTTTCAAGACATCCATCGACTTTTCCGGAGGTACGGTCTGGGAAATAAAATTTTCTAAAAATGTCGATAAATCGCAAATTGACAAATCGTTTAAAGAACTAAATATTGATATAAGTTCAATATCATTTACTGATAAAACGGCGACCATAAAATTTAATAATATAAATCAGGATAAAAAAAACGAGCTTGATAAAGTACTTAAAAAAATTGATGATCAATATAAAGAATTACGTTTTGAAACTTTAGGTCCTAGTTTAGGTAAAGAATTATTGAAAAAAACCATTATCGCCATAGTTTTGTCTTCAATTTCCTTGTTGGTGTTTATAGGCATTAAATTTAAAGATTTTTCCTTCGGTGCTTCCGCCGTTTTGGCCATGTTTCACGACACATTTATACTTATAGGTTCATTTTCTTTATTGGGCCACTTTTTCGGTGCCGAATTAGATTCTTTATTCGTTACCGCCTTGTTGACAACATTGTCTGCATCAGTTCACGACACCGTAGTCACATTTGACCGTATTCGCGAATTAAAATTGAAAAATTTCAAAATTGAATGGGTATCTCTCGCCAATCAGGCTGTATCAGAAGTTATTGTTCGTTCAATCAACAATTCAATGACAATAATATTTATGTTATTAAGCTTGGTTATTTTAGGTGGTGCTACCACAAAATGGTTTGCTGTCGCCTTGTTAATTGGCGTTATCTGTGGCACCTATTCTTCAACCGCTGTTGCCATTCCCCTAGTTCTGTTTTGGAAAAGATCAAAAGTTAAATAGCTATCT
>JAYRQZ010000186.1:0-1691 GCA_041910355.1 Candidatus Woesebacteria bacterium
CATATCTTCATCGACTGCATATTTTCTCAACCGGAAAAACTTATCACCATCCACCTTTAATATTGGCAAATCAGAATTTATTTTATCATCATTCACACCACTATCAATTACTACCACCCCCACAATCCCAACTACTTTAGCTTTCACCAACATCGCTGGTAATAGCTCATCAACCAATATAACTCGACCGCTATCTCTGACCGACAAATCAGTCATATGCTCTGCAAATTTTAACCCGTTTCTACCCCAAACTTTGCCTTCGGTCAACCCAACACCGGGATATTCTTCGGTTCGAAACTCCAAAACTAAATTCTGATCATCAATTTTTGACACTTTAGCATTAACCGGACTATATATGTTTTTATTAATCTCGGCCGGCAACTGAACATAAACATTCCTAAACTCATCAATTTTGTCGATCTTGCCACTTATTAAAGCTTTTGGTCTTTTACCAAAAACCGACTCTTCCCCAAATATAAATTCTCCCTCCTTTATAGTTAATCCCAGTAGTTTTGTCTTTAATTGTTCCCAATTTGTCGCTGAAAGTTTGCCGTATTCCGGTGTTAAATCAATCATCTTTTCCGCCCTCGTCTTTGTCTGGACCAATATTTGATCACAAGCAACCACGTCACCAGTTTTTACCAATACAGTTGCTCCAACCGGCAAGTCAATTACCCATTTAGTTCTAACTTTTCTGACAGCACCATTTTCTTCCATATCTTTTATTCATTTGATTTTACCAAAAAACTGTCTCTATATTAAAAGCTTTTATTCTTGTGAGGTAAAAGACAACAAGGCCAAATGTCTGGCATGTTTAATGGCTCTAGCCAAAATCTTCTGATGCTTTACACAAACACCGGTATACTGTGAAGACATTATTTTACTTCTGGCCGTCAAATATTCCGACAGTCTTTCAGTATCACTCCATACCGGTTCAACCTTGGCTTTACAAAAAGCGCATTCTTTCGATCTTGGTTTTATTTTTTCTTTTCGTGGTTTTATCCGCATATATATATTAAATTAAAAAGGCATATCGCCAGCCGGAGGTTTCTCGTCTTGTTTCTCTTCGGTAGTCGATACTTCTCCAATTTCATCAGGTATTACTATATCTTCGATTTCACCATTTGGAACCACATCCTCTACTGGCATATCAGTTGCTACATCGTGCCCCATATTCATTGGAGCCCGATCACCACTTTGGACACCTTTATTATCAAGGATAATCATATCGTCTATTACAATTTCCGACACCTGTTTTTTGGCTCCGGTGGAATCAGTAATTTCCCGATATTGAATTCTACCTTCAACATAAATCCGTCGACCCTTAGACAATAATTGAGAACAAAGTTCGGCCAATTTATTCCAGGCAACAATCCGATGAAATTGAGCATCCTCTTTCTTTTCACCTTGTTTGGTTACCCAAACTCTATTTGTAGCCAGACCGAAACTAACAACGGCCATCCCGGCTGGGGTATATCTTAACTCCGGGTCACGAGTTAAATTACCGATTAAAAGAACCCGATTGAGACAACGACTTGGCATTTTTTCTCCTTCGGTCACCCCAAATATTTATGTTAAGGGCAACCTAAATCTTTAAATTATTTTTTTATTATCAAATAACGAATAACAGTAACTTCTCTATTTATTAATAAACTTAACTCTTTTAATTTCAAAGGAATCTTACAAACAAC